>JAIXOO010000310.1 GCA_027486765.1 Saprospiraceae bacterium | reverse complement strand
GGAATATCCACACCAAACGCCGCCTTAAATTTCCCCTTATCCAACACACTATAATGAGGCCGCGCCGCTGGAGTTGGGTATTCCGTACTCGGAATCGCTTCTACCTTACAATGCACTCCACTCAACTCAAAAATGGCCTGAGCAAAATCGTACCAGCTGCATACCCCTTCGTTGCTGTAGTTGAAAATCCCTGAGTGCTGAGCGGCTTGGCCACTTTGAATCAACTCCAGGGTCATCCGGGCGATGTCCCGGGCGTAGGTGGGGCTGCCAATCTGATCGTTGACAATGCGCAGTGAATCACGGTCTGCGCCCAAGCGCAGCATGGTTTTGACAAAATTGTGCCCAAAAGAGGAATATACCCAGGAGGTGCGAAAAACCAGGGCACCTGGATGAGCGGTCAAGACCCTCAAATCCCCTTCTAATTTGCTTTGTGCATATACCCCTTGTGGCGTTGTGGCGTCGGTTTCCAGCAGCGGGCGGTTTTCCTGATTGTGATAGACGTAATCAGAAGAATAATGGATCAGCTGGGCGCCTTTGGCCAGGCAGGCTGCTGCTAAATGCCCTGGCGCCTCGGCATTGATGGCATAGGCCAGTCCCTTTTCCTGTTCCGCTTTGTCTACGGCAGTATAGGCGGCGCAATTGATACAAACATTAAAATCGGTAGTGTTGCAAAAATGGGTTATCGCCGCTGCATTGGACACGTCTAGCACACTTCGGTCAACGGGCATGAGCTTTAGCGTAGGGAACTCAGCCGAAAGTGCTTGTAGTTCACGGCCAACTTGGCCATTCGCGCCAATGATGAGGATGGTCATAATTGTCTATTGATGCTCAACGATGCGCCCCAAAATACGGCAACACCTGATCCTTTTCCGATAAAATGGCTTCGTTCAGGTCAATTTCCCAATCAATTTGCAGCTGTGGATCGTTGTAATGGATCCCTCCCTCGTGAGCTTTGGAATAAAAATTATCACACTTGTAAAAAAACTCCGCTGTTGGGCTGAGCACCACGTAGCCATGGGCAAAGCCTCGGGGCACAAACAATTGTTTTTTATTTTCAGCACTCAAGCGGAGGCTGTACGATTGGCCGTAAGTAGGAGACTGGGGGCGGATATCCACTACGACATCCAGTACCTCACCCTCCAAGACCCGCACCAATTTGGCTTGAGCAAAAGAGTCCACCTGGTAATGCAAACCACGCAACACGCCAAAAGTGGATCGCGCCTGGTTGTCCTGCACAAAATTGGCTTCAATCCCCGCCGCTTTGAAGGTTTCGGCATTGAAGGCTTCAAAAAAGTAACCGCGCTCGTCGGCCCAAACCTGGGGTTCAAATACCAAGAGGCCGGGGATTGGAGTTGGAATAAACGGCATAAACAATTATTTCTTGCGGAAGAAAATGCTGATCGTAACGCCCGTAAAATTAAAATTTTTCCGCAACTGATTTTCCAAAAAGTACTTGTAGTTTTCCTTGACGTGGGTCGGAAAATTGCAGAAAAAGATAAAGGCGGGATAAGCCAATGGCAATTGGGTGATGTACTTAATTTTGACCAGCTTGCCACGGTGTGCAGGTGGAGGCGTTTTTTCAATCACATCCAAAAGCAGTTCGTTCAATTCGGAGGTTTTAATCTTGCGGTTGCGGTTTTCGTACACTTCCAGTGCCGCTTCAACTGCCCGAAAAATCCGGGTTTTGTCTAGTACCGAGATAAAAATGACTGGTATATCTGTAAATGGTGCAATACGTTCCTTGATCACTTTTTCGAAATCCCGGGCCGTATTCGTTTCTTTTTCAACCAAGTCCCATTTGTTGACCAAAATGACAATCCCTTTGTTGCGGCGTTGGGCGAGGCGGAAAATCGCCTGATCCTGGGCTTCCATACCCGTTTGGGCATCGATCATCAAGATACATATATCACATTCCTCAATGGATTTGATGGCACGCATCACGGAGTAAAACTCCAGGTTTTCGTGCACCTTGGCCTTTTTGCGAATCCCGGCCGTGTCCACCAAAATGAATTCCTTGTCAAATTTGGAATACACTGCATTGATCGAATCACGTGTGGTGCCCGCTATATCGGTCACGAGGTTGCGCTCCACGCCCAAGAGGGCATTGGTCAGTGAAGATTTACCGACGTTGGGTTGCCCAACAATGGCAAACCTGGGCAGGCTGTTTTCATCAGGGAGTTCGTCCGGATTCAGGTGCTCCGCCGCTGCGTCCAAAATTTCACCACTCCCACTACCCGTGAGGGAACTCAGGAAAAAGGTATTTTCAAAGCCGAGGCTCCAAAATTCGTTGGCTTCAAACAGGCGCTGACTGTTGTCTACTTTGTTGACCACCAAAAAAACGGGCTTTTTGCTGCGTCGCAGCAAGTCCGCGACCTGATCATCCAAATCCGTGATGCCCGTGGTCACATCCACCATAAAGATGACTACAGTGGCTTCTTCAATGGCAATTTTGACCTGTTCACGGATGGCTGCCTCAAAGACATCTTCCGAGTGTTGAACAAAACCTCCCGTATCCACTACGGTAAAGTTTTTATTGTTCCAATAACTACTGCCGTATTGTCGATCCCGGGTAACGCCGGAAATGTCATCCACAATGGATTGGCGTTCCCCAATCAAGCGGTTAAAAAAAGTAGATTTGCCTACGTTGGGACGCCCTACTATCGCGACGATGTTGCTGCTCATAATAACAATGGATTCAGAAAAGGCGGCAAAGATACAAAAAATACCTCTTTTTTCTGCTTAAATTCAACTCAATTTTAAGGACTTATGTCGATTTCCCAAAAATACAGCTTTCAGGATAGAAATTCCAGAATTAATGGATTATCCCCAATTTTTAGTACCTTTTGGCTTTGTATTCACCCACAGTTCCTGATGAAAGCAGCAAAAAAAAACCTACACCTACTGAACACCCTCTTGCTGTATTGTCTTTTGTGTACTGCTGTCACTGCACAAGGCCCGGCTTATTTGGAAGCTTGCGCCATTCATCCCGAGTTTGATTCTTGTTTGTTGGGGTCTGAACTACGGATTTTGACTTCATCCAGATCCATCCCTTTCCCTTTGGCGCAAACCCGACTCCGTGGGGGGCAGGGGTTGCCAATGGAAGGCCTTGGTCATTTTGAGCGCAAGGGCAAGTTCCAACGCGGTTTGTATGAATACTGGCTGGCTTTTCGGGTTGAAAACCGCAGTGGGGAAAATTTCACCATTGGCATTGAACAGTCTTTTATCAAAAACGCTTGGGTGGAAGTAGAACAACGCAGCTACCTATTGCCCAAGCCCAAAGCCAAAAAACAACAAAACATCGGCTTCAATCTGGCCGCCAATCAGGTTTATCAATACACCCTACCTACCGGGAAAAGTGGAATTTTTTACCTACTGATCAAGGACAATCGCCTGGGGCGAGACCTCGCACCTACCCTCTGGAACTTGGATACCTTTCGGGTAGCACAGGCAGATAAATTGAAAAACCTAGCTTTTGGCCAAACCATTTTTATAAGCCTATTTTTCACACTGGCCATCGTGAGTACTATTTTTTACCTGTCTCGCCGACGCGAGGTGTTTGGGTGGTACATGGCCTTCAAATGGAGTCTGGCGCTATATTTTCTCCAGGAAATCATTGATCAGAATGCGACCCAAAGCGCTCAAATTCCTTGGGTAGATTGGAATTACACCAAGGCTGGACTCATGGTGACCGTTTTTTTTACCTATTTGCAATTCATCAATAGTTTCGTCAAAAAACGGGTTGGCGCGGAGTGGATTGAGTCTATTCAGGGATCTGCCCGCTTATTTTTGCTGGGTTACTTTTGCCTGGATTTGGTTTTGCTTTGGTTCAATCAGTTATACCTCAGTTGGGTGCTGTTTTATGTTTTTTTGTGGATCGTGGTTCTATTCAGCATGCGTGCAATTTGGTTTTTGAGCAAAGTCAATTATGCCCCCACCAAGTTTATCCTTCGCAGCGCTTTTGCCCTGATTGGTGGTTTTTTTCTGTCCTTACTTGCTTTTACTTTTTTTGAAGAACAACTGAGTAGTGTCAAGGGGGTTGAATTGGGCTTTTTGCCCATCGGGATTGGTGGCTTGCTGGAAAGTGTGTTCTTTTTGGTGAGTTTGGGGGAACAGGAAAAAAACTGGTTGCAAGAACATCTGGCCTTTCGCGAGCGGGAAACCAAAGCCCTGGAGCGCCGCCACATCCACGAGCACCGTTTGCAAATAGCGCTGGAGCAAGAGCTGGCGGAAGTAAAACGGCAACTCGAAGTACAAGAAAAGGCCATCGTCAACAATCAGGAACTGGACTCAAAAAACCAACGCGAACTGGCTTACAAACGCCTGCAATTGCGCACTCTTCGCTACGGTTTTTTGGCCAAAACCAGCGATGACATCCTGCAACAACTCAACCTACACCTGGCCAATGACCAGGTACAAGCTGCGGATGAACAACTCACTCGCTTTGGAGGCTTTGTACGCGATTTGTTGTTTTTTGCTGCCGAGCCAAGCATTGCCATTCAAACTGAATTACAACTGTGCAAACGTTTGGTACAACTCAACGATTTTCCCATCGAATTGCCCGAGTTGCCCTTGCCGCCGCAGTGGCGCTGCCCTTCCTTGTTGTTTTTGTCCTTGTTGTACCACAGCGCAAAATCTTTACCCAGCACCAAACCCGGGCCGCGTCTGGTACAAGAAGAAGCAGAAAGCTGGGTGAAAATCAGTTTACAAAGCAATAGCACGGATTTTGAGCTCTCCCAAGTTCAGCCCGAGATTTGGATGGATGCCCAGGAGCAGTTGAAAAACTACAACCTGGGTGCAGATTTTAGTGGCACCCTGCACGAGAGCCCAGGTGGATGGACGGTGGTGATTAGCAAAAAACAACCATAAGACTATCGAGGGGGTTCATTCAATAAAAGGATGCGGTTGTTAAAAACCATAATTCCAGCGCTCAAAATCGTTTAACATAGCAAAAAATATACAATATGCGTGAGGTTTATCGATGGCTGCTGTGTTTGGGCTTGTGCTATTGGGCACCGCAGCTTGTGGCGCAACCTCAAATCAATGTTCAAAAAGTATTAGCAAGGCCACAGAATAAGGCAGCGCTGGGATTCGATTTTACACCACTGGTCATCGATTGTTTTCCGGGAATCCCATTTACCCCTGAAGAGGTCAAATACCATTATCTGGAAAACCGCAGCAATAGCTCATTTGTAGCCAAGCATTTTCCTCCTGATGGCGCGCTATCTCTCAATGTTTTTATTTTGAACAATCCGGGACCGGATACTGCCAGACTGATTTTTCCACTACCTACTTTAAAGACGAAATTAAAATTTGGCATGGTGTGCCGGGGAGATGGGAAAACGACTCATTTTTTGAATGAAATCAACAGTTGGAACACCCAATCTTACCACTCGCTGGTTTATCGACCCGAAGAAGGGAAAGTCTTGCTGGTAGTCCCTCCACTCCAAAATGATACGGTACTGATTGTGTGTAAAGTGGCCAAAAAACACCATTTCCAGTTGTACAGTGCTCAGGGTTATCAGCAACTTACCGCAGTACCCGCCTTGCATTACCTGATGTTTTATGTGGCCTTACTGAGCTTTTTAAGTTTCTCGATTTTGTTGGGCGTCATCCAATACGTACAGCAACGCGATGTGGCGTTTGTTTACTACGTCATTTACCTGGTTTTGATGTGGTTTTTGATTTTTCGCCGTTTGGAAAAAATCAACCCTTTCCTTGATCTGGGTTTCTACTTCCCGGCTACCTCCTGGTGGTGGGAACATTTGCGGGCACCGGTGTATTTGCTTTCTTTTGTGGCCTACCAAATTTTCATCTATTACCTGCTCCACGATCGGGTACATTTGAAGTGGCTGGAAAAATTCATCTTTTGGAGCAATGTGACCCTGGTTTGCCTGATTCCGGTACATTTCCTGACGAAGGTGTACTGGGAGCGCCTGGATTTTATGCAGGCGGTGCTGGCCCCCCTGGCCATTTTCTGGATTTGGAATTTTGTAAAACTGTACCGACGCAAGTTGGGCGTGATGGTAGGATGGGTTTTGTTTGGCTCGTTTTTGGCGGCGGTGGGTACCATTTTGGGCAATTTTATCGGCACCCGGCTCGGAGGTGAAAGCCCACTGACTTTTTTGCATCGGGGCGATATGCCCCTGCACGTAGCCATTGTAGTAGACGTGCTTTGCCTGGCCGTCGCCTTGAGTTTTCGGCACCACAGTATTCTCCGCGATCGGAATGAAGCCCAAAACATCACCTTAAAAACCGCCAAAGAAAACGCCAAACACGCGAAAACACTCAGCGTTGCAAAGAAATTGGAACTGGATCATAGAAAAGCGGATCTGCAAGCACAAAGCAAAGGGCTCATCCAGCAGCAACTCAACGTCATTGAAACCCAAAAACAACAAGCACTAGCAGAAACGGAATTGCTTGCCTTGCGCGAACAGCTCAAACCCCATTTTGTCGCCAATTGCATCAATTCCATCCGCAACCTCATTGCCCGCGACAGAGCCGGGGATGCCAGTTTGTACCTGTCCAAACTGGGCATCTTATTGGGGCAAATCTTTGAGTTGACTGAAAAATCGACCATTTCCTTGCGTGAAGAATTGGATTTGCTCAAACTCTACCTCGATTTAGAGCAATTGCGTTTCCGGGATCGTTTCAAAGTTGTTTTTGAGCTCGATCCAGAGATCGACCTAGATGCCATTCAGTTGCCACCGCTATTGCTGCAACCTTATGCTGAAAACGCCATCAAACACGCGTTCAAGGACAATTCCCCGCACCAAGCACTGGTGATTGCCGTAAACATGAACAATAAAGGCGAAGTCATTCTCGCCATCGAAGACAATGGCATTGGACGCAAAGCCAGCGGTGAAAAAGGCAAAGAACTGTCCCTTGCTAGCTCTGGAGTGGGCATGGGCCTGTGTGCCGATCGCCTCAAATTGTTCAACGAACGTTTTAACCAGGACGCAGCCATCCATATCGTGGACCTTGCCGATCGAGGCGAAACTACGGGCACCCGCGTTGAAATTCATTTCCCATCCTCAAAAACCGTACACCATGATGATCAAAACCATATTGGTAGATGACGAAAAAGACGCACTGGAAGTGCTGGAGCGCGACCTGAGCAATTATTGCCCGGATGTGGTGGTCATCAAACAGTATCAGTCGGCGGTGGAAGCCAAGGCTGGCATTTTGGAGCTGCGCCCTGACCTGGTCTTTCTCGACATTGAAATGCCCGAAATCAAGGGGGTTGATTTGGCCAAAAGTTTGAAGGCGGAGGGGTTTGCACCTGCCATTATCTTCGTGACGGCCTACCCGCAGTTTGGCGCGCAAGCTTTTGAGGTGGATGCCGTGGATTACCTGATCAAACCCGTTGAATCGGATCGTTTGCGGCAGGCTGTAGAAAAATTCATGACCCACAACCTGGAAGGGCAGATTGCCGAATTGAATAAAAAGCCCCCCACTTTTATCCGCATTTCCAGCCAGTCGGGTTTTGACTTGTTAAAAATCGACGACATCTGCTATTTGAAGGCGGATGGGCCAATTACGCGTTTTTATATGTCCGACAACCAGCCCGTGGGTGCAGGCAGAAACCTGGGTATTTTTGAACGCTCCCTAGCCGGAAAAGGTTTTTTCCGGGTTCACAACGGCTATCTGGTCAACTACAAATACATCCGACAATACGACAATCGTGAGTCCTGTATCGTGCTGAGTACCGGGGCAAAAGTACCCGTTGCACAGCAACGTTTGCGCGATTTTCTGATCTGGTTGGATGCGTATACTGCTTAGTGTTGTTTTACGCAAGCATATTGTGTTTTTAAAAACACTTCAATCATTATGTCAATAAGTGCAATTGTCCCTTTTCACAGAAATGCTTGTGTACATGATTTACTTTTGAAATGTCAAAAACAACTGACGTTGAACACCTAAATCTCAAATCCAGTAAAACCTGAACTCCAGTACAGGTAAAGCTGAATCACCAGTTAAAGACAAACACCACTGATCCTACATGTAATTCCCATTAACCGTTTGACAGTTTGTAAAACCAAACACCTTACTCCTCCCCCTGCGGTGCAACAATAGAACCTGAAACATTTTCCTCCTATCTCATCCTCACCGCAGGGGAGTTTTTTTCTCAGCTCGACCAAGTCTTCCCATTAATACCCAGGCACAACGCTGGTGCAGCGTCTCATGGCTCGTACCAGCAATACACACTTACGCCAGCGGGGTGCTCAAGTTCATTTCTTGGTCCAGTAAGTCCTTGCCTACCAACCCAATCGTGGGTTAATTGAGAAAGCCTTGTTGCAACACGAGCAGGAGGGTAAACACTAAAAATTGTTTGCATTATCCCCTCTGCGTTATCCTCTTCCATATCTGCTGCATCGAAGAAGAACTTTTCTCCGCTCGACCAAGTCTTCCCATTAACACCCCAGGCACAACGCTGGTGCAGTGTCTCATGACCTGCACCCATTATTCCTGCGTCTTCAAGACGCATAAGTATGCACAATCTTAGATAAG
>JAIXOO010000272.1 GCA_027486765.1 Saprospiraceae bacterium | reverse complement strand
TGGCTGGATGAATTGGACCAGATTTACAGCTTGCTCAAAACTTTTGGTTTCGCCAGCAACAACAACAGTGATTTGAAACGCTGGTTTGATCAGGAAAACGATCGTTTTACCCAAAAGCGAAATTTGTATATGGGGCAGCTCGCACCCTTATTGCCGCAACAAAAGGAAAATGTGATGTACAAACGTTGGGAGGAGTGGTTGTTCAACTGAAAAAAAAGGTTCTAAGGGTCCAAGGTTCCAGGGTTCCAAGGTTCCTGGGTTCCAAAGTTCAAGGGTTTGGAATTCCAAGGCTAGGCTACCGACGAACCCTGGAACCGTGGAACCCTGGAACCCTGGACCCTTTAGCTGAGCCCTGGCCAAAACGCATCTTTCAGATACTCTAACTTGGTTTTCCCATCGTCGCGCAGGATGATACTGATGACGTCGAAGCGGATTTCGCCGGGGTGTTCTATTTTTTCGCAATACACCGAGGCAGCACCGGCCAACATACGTTTCTGCTGTGGAGTGATGAAAAACTCGGGTGGACCAAAACGGTCGGAGCTGCGGGTTTTGACCTCTACAAATACAATGATATTGCCTTCTTGAGCAATGATGTCTACTTCAGCGCGGCCAGTGCGCCAGTTTTTGGACCGGATGGTCAGGCCTTGAGCTTCGAGGTGTTGTTCAGCAAGGGTCTCGCCTTTTTGTCCCAAAATGATGTTGTCCGTCATTGTGCCCTGTTTAATTCACTACTTCGTTGTTTTTTTTACACAATATAAACTTTTTTTATCAAAAAATAAAATAATAAAAAAAAAGAGGCAGACTTTTGGAAGCCTGCCTCAGAATACCGTTCAAAAACATAGTTCTTATCAATACGAAGTATAGATCATTCGTTTGCTAGCCGTAAAGGAATCGGTCGAGAGCTGGTAGTAGTACACACCCAAGCCGGGTAGTGTTTGTTTCGGTACTTTCAGTTCGTTGTATCCCCTTTCAAACTTCGCGGAATGTTTGAAAACCAAACGGCCCGCGGCATCGAAGATGCGGATGTGTGCATCCTGCGATTTTGGCAAGGAAAAAGCAAGGTTTGTTTCGCCGCTGAATGGATTAGGATAATTTTGGTACAAATGAATCCCTTCTCCTTTCTGGTCGGCAGATTCGTTCACTTTGAGTAAGACCTGCATCAATTCACCCGCCTGGTTGTAGGCCTCGGAAGGTGTTGGGGCCTCTTTGATGGACAACGCAGTAGCCAAATCAGCTGCCCGCAACGCTTTGAAGCGTACGGAGAACAGTTGGCGGCGACCATCGGGTACATTTTCCCCTTTGCTGTCCCAGCTGGTGTTGAGCAAACCTACTTTCAGGTCGGCGGTGCCCAGGTTGCCTTCACTCCATTGGGGCAGTTCCCCATTTTCGGCATCCAACAATTGCAGCAAGTGGTGGTCAAAATCCAGGGTAAACTGGAAGCCTTGTACCTTTGATACACCTTCCGCACTGAATTCTACGGTAACTTCTTCTCCTGCTTCAAAAGCCTGGTTGCTGGTTTCAACGATGAGTTCGCCATTCGTGGTCCGGCCATCGGTATTGGCCAGGCTGTTGGGTTTGGCGCTCATGTTCACGTCGCCCACTTTTATCCCCACAAAGTCGGCCCGACCTTCCTTCGACAAAAAGTTGTTGAGGCTTTTTGCTTCAGGGTAAAGTGCCTTGAGCGGATCCTGACCCTCAGGAAATTTGAAACTGGCATCAATAAAGCGCCAGGAAGTGTTCCCGTTCGGGAAACTGGTTTCCATGTTCAGGATCAATTTACGCAGACGAATCAAGTCTACGGTAGAAATATGCCCAGATTTATCAACATCCGCAGCAATGTGCTGATACGGCGTTTTGAGCAAACTCAAGCCCAGGATATGTTTTTGAATGATCACCAAGTCTATTGTCGTCACCCCGTTGATGGGGTCTTCATTTTTTTGTGGTACAATGGTGTAATCTCCACCCAGGGGTACTTCTGGCAACTGGTAATTCCCATCCACACCCGTAGCAGTTTTACCCAATTGCTTGCTACCTGAGATGGCAACTGATTCAATTTGGACACCTACCTCTGTTTTGATTATCCCTGAAATTTTACCCACTTTAGAGCCATCGGGTGCGCACAACTTTCCGTTGTCCTGAATGTCAATAAATGTGGTACAAAAAGCACCATTGTTCAAAGTATCGTACACCCAAAGCTGGATGGACTGGCGACCAATGTCGGCACAGGTAAAGGTCACTTGTTCGGCGGGATTGGTCAGTAGGGTTCCTGAACCCCGACGGACGGCAATGCGGGCAGGTTTGCCGCCACAATCGTCGTAACTTCCTGCATCAAACAACTTTGCATCGATGATCGCTGCGGTTTGGCCATCCTTGATGTCCAAGGTAGTAGACAATCCATTGAGGCACTGTGGTACGGGTGGCTTTTTGTCCACCACGGTAATGGTCATTGAGCCAAGTGTAGCGTTGCCACACTGATCTACAGCCCGGAAATTAATCTTGTGCTTGCCTACGGGGTAAGTACCAGAGGCCAAAGCCCCCTTGAGGTCAGCATATGTGCCATCATTGGTAATCGTTACGTTGCCCCCACAATCGGTACCAGTAGCTGCCCGCGTAGTCACTTTGATGGTTTTGCACTGTTCGGTCAAAAAGAAAGTGGTGTCTTTGGGTACCACCAGGGTTGGTGGAGTGCGGTCTTCTACTTTGATCACTTGGGTAAAGGTAAAGATCGACTTTTGTGGATCGGCGGGGTCGTGGCCGCACCAGTCGATGACTGACCATTTCCGGAAGATTTGAAAACAAGTTTCATTTTGAGATTCAAATCTGCGGTCTTCATAACTGATGCCTACGGTTCCACAAATGGGGGAGGTGACAACTGGCTCGCGGTTTTCGAGGGGCAAATCTTTAGGATCCGTTTTTCCCCCACATCCTACGATGGTATAGTCCTTAGGCCATTTGATCATGCCGGCGGTCAACTTGTTGTTGTTGACAATCGTAATGGTTTGGCTACAGGTAGCCGTGCGTCCCTTCCAATCTTTGGCGGTGAAGGTACGGTTGATTTTACCCCGGTTGCATTCGGCACGCTCGTAGTTGCTGGTAGAATCCAGGGTAAAGGAGCAGTTTTCGAGTACAATCGGGCTTCCAAATACGTGCAATTTGGTGATGTCCGTTGTACATTCAACTACTTTATTGGCAGGGCAAGTAATGCGTGGGCCCAATTCATCGCGGATGGTTACCGTAAAATCACAATCATTGTACTTGCCATAGAGGTCGCCCCCCTGACTTTCACGTGCAGGGTCAACTGGTCCAGTGCCTGGGTCAACTTCATATACCCGGAGGGTAACTTTTACATTTTGACTGTCTACGTCATTGCAACAGAACACGGCATAGTCATCGTAGTATTCCTGGTATTCCGGAGTAGAAGGGCTGTCGTCACCATTGATTTTGTTGCAAGAACCAGCCACCCAGCGACGGGCTTTGTAGTACAGTCGCGTTTTACAATTGTCCTTGCTGCCTTCATCAAAACTTTTGGCCTGAATAAAAGCGACTCCACCTTCCGGTAGTGAGATGATGTTGTTCTTGCGGCAAACTACAGTTGGGACTTCTTCATCCACAACGCTAAGTGTGGTCGTACACACCGAAGAGTTTCCGCACAAATCAATCGCCGTATAGGTAATGGTATGAGTACCTAGTGGCACATTAAAGTGAGGGTTAAAGCCTGAACTTCCGTAAGAAGCCCGAACAGAAACGGCTGGGTTTGGATCACAGTTGTCACTTGCAGTTGGTCTAGGCAGCTGGATCGCAGCCGTACATTGCCCCGGATCAGTGCCTTTGCGGATCGGTGCCGGACAAGTCAGGGTCGGGACTACCTCGTCTCTCACCTGGATGACTTGGGTTCCTTCCCGGATTGCGCCGGTACAGCGATCCAATACCGTCCACTTTCGAGAAATTAATCGACCCAATCCTTCACATATTTTAGTGGTATCATCGCGGAACGTAATCACAAAATCGCAGAATCCATTGCTCTTGAGTTTGCGGCCTTGAAAACTTGGCACCCCGGTTATGGAAGTATCCGCGCTGGGCCTATCACAAGGTAAGTTTATCAACCCAGGGATACTCACATCGGCAACACCGATTTTTTTCAAAACGATGTTTTGAATACAGGTATCGGCATTTCCAGAAGAATCCCGGGCAATCCAGCTCC
>JAIXOO010000348.1 GCA_027486765.1 Saprospiraceae bacterium | reverse complement strand
TTTGCGACACTGGCTGCACTGGGCATTATGTTGATGTCACCACAGCATTTTAGGCCAATTGCACACTATGCCTTGTCTTATGGCTTTGTGATTCCTTTGATTATTTATTTGTTGTTGCGCTTTGAAGAAAAGCCATCTTACCTGATCAGCGCCATCATTGGAGTGGTCATTGGCATTTACGGATTGATTCACATGTATTACCTGGCCATTGTAGGGATGTTGATTGGCTGGTATTTTCTGTTTACTTTTTTGAAGAATAAAAGTTGGAAAGAGGCCATTCGCCTTGGGATCCATTATGGCATCCAGGTCATATTGCCCTTTATGCTCATTCAAATCTGGATGATGAGCACTGATAAGGTGACGGATAGACCTCCAACTCCCTTTGGCTTTTTGGACTACCTGGCTCATTGGGAAGGCATCATTACAGCAATTCAAATGCCTTACTGGGCCTGGATTGACAAGAACGTGGTGGACATACGGAACATGACTTTTGAAAGTGAAATCTACATAGGACTGGTAGGCGTGATTGGGTTTATTGCCTTTTTTATTCCTTTGCTGCGCAAAAAGGTGTTGCCACAAACTGAAGAATTGGCGCCCCGGTTTTTGCGTCTGTTTTTTCCAGCCATTCTCCTGATGCTGGTGGTTTCATTGGGTTTGCCCTTTGTACTGCCAGGTTTGGATTTTTTGATTGATTACCTGGGACCATTCCGGCAGTTTCGGGGTCAGGGGCGTTTTGCCTGGGCTTTTTATTACGGTTGGGGGATTGTGTTGTGGTATTTGTTGTACCAAAAAGCATTGGTTTGGACGGGCACACGCCGGGTGGTTCTGATTGGCGGGGCCTTGCTGATACTCGGCATTGAATCCTACCTGATGTCAACAGCTTCCTTCATCAAACCCTGGAAAGACGAAGCCCACTACAATCGCCAGCAATTTGAAAGTGGACCGGGGTATTGGTTCAAAGACATTAAATTGATGGACTATCAGGCCGTATTGCCGATGCCTTATTTTCATGTAGGTTCGGAAAATTTCATTGTGGATGCTCCCGGAAACGCAGTGCGACTGGCCACCTTGCCGGGCTGGCTCTATGGCTTTGGCAACATGGGGGTACAAATGAGTCGTACTTCCTTTTCACAAACGATCAAGCGGGTACCATTAGACATGTTGCCCTATCGGCCGATTCCAGTACTCAAAGACTTGTCCAATAACAAACCATTTTTGGTCGTAATGGACAAAGGGCAATATTTTTCTACTACCCAGGGCACCAGTTATTTGTTGCGTTTTAGCGAAATGTTGTACGAGGATTCGCTGGTACAGCTGCGCAAATTGCCTTTAGAAGCTTTCGATCAGGCCATTAATGCCTGGCGGCAAGACATCAAAGGGGGCTATGAAGGTACCTTACAAAAAGGTTTTCAGCGGGATGGATTTTTGTTGCCGGATAGTACCTATCAGTTTTACTACGAAAATTTTGACAAACTAAAATCTCCCAAAACCTATCAAGGCAAAGGTGCATTTATCGGACAACGCAAATTTTTGGGTAAAGGCCGCAAGCAGGTACCATTTTTGACCTTTCAAACTCCGGCGGCCAATACCGAATGTTCAGTTTGGGTGTACCTTGGTGAAGACCAACGCCCGCGGATGAACTTCAAAGGTTACGAGATTGACGTGGCGGGCAATGAACGCATGATTGTACACAATGCCTGTAAATTTGACTTGCAGGTGTTGGACAACAACGGTTGGGGCTTGGTCGTTTTTCCGATTAATGCCAGTCGAGCTGGTGCGACCGTACGCATGGAACTGGAATACAGGGACATGAATATCAAGGATGTTTACGTCGACGAGTTTTTGGTGCGGCAGGTCGGACGCCCCGAGGATAATATTTTTTGGCGGAGGGGGAATGATGTAGTGTTTAATAATTTCTGGTTTCCTAAAATGTATTAAAATAAAGTTATGCAAGCAAGGCATGTATTGATTTTAGGACTTTGTGGCTACTTCGCTTTGGGGGCATTGGCAGCTTATTTTTACCAGGAACGCACCGTTTTCCTCGATCCCGCCTTTTTGATTTTTTCCATTGCCAGTTCAGGGGAATTTGCAATCCAGGCGAATCGTTTTGGCTCGGCTTTGACCCAATTTTTTCCCTGGATCGCCGTACAGCTCCATCTGCCGATCAAATGGGTGATGATCATCTATTCGGTTGGGGTAGTGTTTTATTACTTTGCTTGCTTTTATGTGGTGCAGCGCTGGTTCAAAAATAGCAGCTTGGCGTTAGGGATTTTGCTGATCAATACCTTCATGGTTTCGTATACCTTTTGGTGGATGCAAATTGAATTTGCCCAGGGCATTGCACTGTCAATGGTCTTTTTGGCCTTCATGACCCGGGAGCGGCAATGGGCGGATTACAACGCCTTTGAAATTTCGGCCTTTTTCCTGATCCTGATTGCGTTGTTGTATTTCCACCCCCTCATTCCATTTTTATTGGCGTATTTGATGCTCTTCGGCTTGCTGGATGAAAAATTACGCTTGCCTAAGAAGCAGTTTTGGACGGTAGCAATCTTGTCTTCTATGATTTTGTTGTTCAAAAACTACATAATGCCCACTGCCGCTTACGACAACCAGGCCAGCCAGGGCATCAACAATTTCAAAACGCTGCCGAGTTATTTCAACATCCAATCGAATATAAATTTTATTGAATACTGTAAAAAAGACTATTACCTCTTGCCGATTGGCTTGTTGGCTTGTTTGGTAGTGTTGGCCATGCAGCGCAAATGGTGGAAATTGCTCTTACTTGGGGGCATGTTTTTTGCTTACCTTTTGATGGTGAATGTTTCGTATGCTCAGGGCATGCCACAGTTTCACATCGAGAGTTTTTACCTACCCTTGAGTGTATTTGTGATTCTGCCTTTGATTTTTGATGTTTTGCCTTTGATCAAAAAGACACCGGTTGTACTGGGACTTTTGGGTGTGGTGCTTGCCGTTCGGATTTTCCACATTGGCTCCTTGCATCAACCTTATACCAATCGCCTTACGTTACAAAACAAGATGCTCGACAAGTTGGAACAAATGGAGAACAAAAAGCTGATTATCAGCGAGAAAGATGTGCCAATGGATACCTTGATCATGAGTTGGGGGTCTTCGTTTGAGTTTTGGTTGTTGTCTTCCTTGCGCAATCCCGAAGCACCACGCTCCATTGTCATTGATGAAGACCCGGCGCGTTTTGACTGGACCTTGAGTGCGAACAATTCCTTTTTTACGGAATGGGGGATTTATCCATACGCGGATTTGCCACGGCGGTATTTTAATTTTACGGATATTGGGTATTATCAGAAGGGGAAGGTGGAGTAGGTTAGGGCGTTTACGACAAGAATCTTTTACCTAGTAACGAAGATTATTCCACCCTGAAAAAGAATTCTGTCGTAAATTTCCCCACGAAATGACCATCACCCTATGCCCAAAACTTTTCCACCTTTCCACGCCGATCTTTTTGTATTCTTCATCTTGCTAGGCATCGCCCAAGGGTTGTTCTTATCCTATTTCTTTTTGCGACAAAAGGAGACTGCCAATCGTTATTTTGGCCTGGCTTTATTGGTCATGAGCATTTTGGTGTTTGACGTATGGTTGGGCTATTCCAATTTGATGTTCCAAACCTTGTGGCTGGTTGATTTTTCCGAAGCGGGTAATTTTATCTTTGCACCAGCACTTTACTTGGCCTTGCAGGCTTATTTGGGTGAAAAAAATGGGCGCTTTATTTGGCTACACTTTGCCCCAGCGGGAATTTACTTTTTGTATTCCTGCTTTGCCCTGTACTCCTTGCCCATCCCCTACAAATACAACAGCAACCTTAATGCCTGGCATCCAGAACTGGCTGAACTAACCCTCGACTATACCGGGATGAGGTGGCGATTTGTTTTGCAAGAATGGCTGGATGAAAGCATGCTCATTCAGGGGGCTGTTTATGTGGGCTTGTCAGCTTGGGTGCTGGTGTCGGCTTTTCGCAAGGCTCAACTTTCATTTTGGGCTACCAGCAATACTCGCTTGAGCTGGTCGCGAGGCATTGTGTTGATCAGCGTGGTGATCCTGGTGGTTTTGTTTTTGACCAAATTGTACAACGATGACGACCGTGGCGACCACATCATCGCCAGTTTTATTTCCCTGAGCATGTACCTGATCATGGGAACGATGCTGCGCCGAACGGCGCTGTTCGAACAATTGCAACCTGAAAAAGGACGCTACCACCGCTCTTCTCTGCAAGACAATGACAAGACGGACATCGCCCAAAGATTGAGGAAGCTGATTGAGGAACAAAAGCCTTATTTACAGCCAGGCTTCTCTCTGCAAAACTTGGCGAAACAGTTAAAAGTACAACCACATCACTTGACTCAAACGCTCAATGAGAATTTGGGCACCAGTTTTTTTGAATTGACGGCGCAGTACCGGATTGCGGAGGCTCAGGCTTTGCTGCGCCAACCGGATACCCGTGAATTGACCATCGAAGACATCGCTGAGCGGGTGGGGTATTTGTCGAAGTCTGCATTTAATGCGGCCTTCAAAAAACAGACTGGGATGACGCCTACAGCTTGGCGGAACGGTTTAGATTAAAATACAAGTTTGGATGTATATCAACTGAGGTGCCTCTTAGGTTTTTAAGGTGGTGAAAAAATATTTCTTAACCACCTAAGAAACCAAAGGCACTAAAGGGACACCTCAGAAGTTTTGTGCCTGGGAAAACGTACTTCCCACCTGTCGCGCACATCTCGCCAAGGAGCACATGCACAACTTTCCCTTGTTTTCCATGAGGTTTGCAGAAAAAAGAAACATGCACCAACAAACTTTGGAAACATCCACCCAAGCACCATTGAGCAACACCGCCAGCACCCGCCGCTACGATCTGGACTGGCTGCGCGTTATCGCCTTCACCTTATTGATTTTGTACCATACCGGGATGTTTTTTGTGTCCTGGGATTGGCACATCAAAAACAATGTTCTGGCCGAATGGATGGAACTCCCCATGCAATGGCTCAACCGCTGGCGGATGCCCTTGTTGTTTTTGATTTCGGGTATGAGCATCCAGTTTTTATTGCGCAAACGCAGTACGGGTACCTTTGCACTGGATCGTTTGAAGCGCTTGGGCATTCCCCTGTTATTTGGCATGTTGGTCGTGGTGCCGCCGCAGATTTATTTCGAACGATTGACTCAAGGGGAGACTTACAATTACCTGGAGTTTTGGGCTACGGTTTTTCAATTCCAAGCTTACCCGGAGGGGAATTTTAGCTGGCATCATTTGTGGTATTTGCCGTATATTTTGGTGTATAGTTTAATCGGTATTCCGCTTTGGGCTTGGTTACGCAGCTCTGGTGGCCAAAAACTGACAGCTTATTTGGCGGAAAAAGCTCAAAATCCACTTTGGTTGTTTTTTCCCGTGGTGATTTGGCATTGGGCGGCCAATTTTGTGATCGATTTCCCGACTACGCACAACTTGATCTGGGATTGGGAAAACCATTTTCATTCCTTTTCGCTCTTCATTCTCGGCTTTGTGCTGGGTACTCAGGATGGCTTCCGGCAAGCGATGACCCATTGGCGAGTATGGGCTTTGGGGCTGGCGATTGGCCTGGGATTGGTCTTGACTTTTGGTTTTTGGTTGCCCGAGGTAAAATGGACGGCAAATTTGGAAGCGCTATACGATTTTTTGAACACCTCTTACAGTTGGAGTGCACTGGTTGCTCTTTTTGGTTATGCTAGTAGGTATTTGAATCGCCCGAGTGCGCTGTTGAGTTACGCAACCCGGGCCGTTTACCCATTTTACATCTTGCACCAAAGTGTGATCATCAGTTTGGCTTATCCGATGACCAATTGGGCCTGGTCGCCAGAATTGAAGTTTTTGTGTTTGGCCCTTGGAACTTTTGGATTGTGCTGGGCACTGTATGAGTTTTTGATCAAACGTTGGAAGCTAACACGTTTAGTTTTTGGGGTGAATGGGTGATTTTTTGGGGAGAAAATACCCTAGTAAATTTTTTTAAACGTTTACTTTGTTGAACCACATATCCAAATATTTGATTTGATCACCAATATTGAAGCCGTGAAACTGCAATTCAACAACCCATTTGCCCCAAAAACAGGCTTAGAGAAGCTTGCCGAAAGATTGGGCAACGCCCGTTTGCACTATTCCACCGAGGGCCGCGGTGGTACCATTTTTTTTCAAAGTGATGAGACCAAATTTGACATGTGGTGGGAATTTGGCGGAGGTGATGCACTGGCAATCATTGACATACCTTCGGAGCAGCATTGGGTGGCAAGAACCAAATTGCCACTGGAAAAAAGAGCTGCTATTCTGGATTTTATTGGGCAGCAGGTCATTCAGGATCAGGCCTCGGGTAGAGGAACTTATGCAATCAGCGAAAATTATTTGACGATATATCAATCATGAAATTTTACTTTTGTATGGTATGAAACAATAAAAACATGAGATTAGTCCTTCAAACAATCCTGTTGCCATTCCTGGCAATGGCCCTTTTGCTGGGCGCCTGTAAGCAGGCAACGCAAAAAACAGACCAATCTGCCACCAAAACGACTGCGGCCACTAGTGAAGAACCTTGGTGGAAAGAAGCCGTAGTCTATCAGATTTATCCCCGCAGTTTTAAAGACAGCAATGGCGATGGAGTAGGGGACCTTCAGGGAATCATCTCCAAACTAGATTACGTCAAAAGCCTGGGCATCGACATGGTTTGGCTCAATCCCATTTATGCCTCACCCAACAAAGACAACGGTTACGACATCTCGGATTACCAAAACATCATGAAGGAATTCGGGACCATGCAGGATTTCGACGCCTTGCTCAAAGGATTCCACGATCGGGAGATTAAAGTCTTTATGGATTTGGTGGTCAACCATTGTAGTTCTGAACACGCCTGGTTCAAATCGGCACGGAGTTCACGGAACAGCCCTTATTACCAATATTTCCATTGGTGGCCCGCCGAAAAAGGCAAACCGCCATATCGTTGGAGTATTTTTGATGAAAAAGGGGACGCCTGGGAATACAACAAAGCAACCAATTCTTACTACCTGCATTACTTTGCTGATGCCCAACCCGACTTGAACTGGGAAAACCCCCAACTGCGCCAGGAAATCTACAAAATGATGCGCTTTTGGTTGGACAAAGGCATCGATGGTTTCCGACTCGATGCCATCGCTTTTTGTTCCAAAGACACCACCTGGCAGCCCCTCCCCGCCGAATACAATGGCCAGTGGGGCATGTATTACGCCAGCGGGCCACACCTACACGACTACATGCAAGAGATGAACCGTGAAGTATTGAGCAAATACAACGTCGCCACGGTTGCCGAGGCCATGGGTGATGTGGAGCGCGTGATGAAGTTTGTAGATCCAGAGCGCAAGGAGTTGAACATGGCTTATTATTTCGAAGCCATCGACTTTGGCTATTTGCCCAACGAATACAAGATGCCCGACCCCAATGGCTACGATTTTGTGGCCTGGAAAAAAATCTATGCCAAATGGACCGAAGCTTTTGCAAAAAAAGGCTGGGGCACCATTTACCTGGCCAATCACGACCAACCCCGAATGTTGACCCGTTGGGGCAACGACAGTCCGGAGTTCCGTGATGTTTCATCCAAATTGCTCAATACCTTCATCCTCAGCATGCGGGGCACGGCCTTTTGTTATTACGGCGACGAAATTGGGATGAGCAACATCAAGTTCGACAAAGTGGAAGACTACAACGACATCGAGTTGCTGACCAATTACGCCCAAGTGAAAGCGAAAGGTGGCGACTTGAACCGCTTCTTGGAGGGCATGAAAATTTCATCCCGCGACAATGGACGTACCCCCATGCAATGGGACAAAAGTGCAAATGGTGGTTTTGGAGCTGGAAAACCCTGGCTCAAAGTCAATCCCAATTACAGCAGCGTCAATGTGGCCGCACAGGAAAAGAATCCCAATTCGGTGCTTAACTACTTCCGCAAAATGACTCAATTGCGGAAAAAAGAACGCACTTTGATTTACGGCGATTTTAAACTGATCGACGCGGAGAACCCCTCCATCTTCGCGTATACCCGCTCATTAGAAGGCCGAACCATCTTGGTCTTGCTCAATTTTAAAGCAGTAGCAGCGAAAGTAAATACGGAAGGATTGGACTTGAGCAAAGCCAAAGTTCTATTGGGGAATTACCCTGGCGCTGAAGCCACGAATGAATTGAAGCCTTACGAAGCCTTGGTTTTGAGCTTGTAAAATATGTTTATTTTAGCCACGAAGGCACTTATGAACATTTTGGGATCTTTGTACCTTCGTGGCTAAATATTTTTTAACAGGTATCAATGTCGCTCATCACTGTAGCTGGATTACCCATTGGTGATCAGGTAATGAATTTTGAACTAAAGGCTCAGCACCTTTACGAAATCACTGGCCCCAATGGCAGTGGTAAATCCTATTTGGCCCGCGTCCTTTGTGGAAAAGTATTCAACAAAAACAATGTTACCCGTCAGCTCAGCCTGACCGAGATCTCTTATACCGATTTTACTGCCGATGGTTCGGTCTTTCAATATTCCAGCTCTTATTATCAGGAACGTTACCAGAGTGGTACTAAGTTGGAGTCGATCAAAGTCATTGATTTTCTCAAACTGCAACAGGCTGACCCGGCTACCGTTGATTTCGCCCAAATCATTCTGCCCACCAAGTTATTGGATCGGGAAATGATTGAATTGTCAAGCGGGGAAACCCGCAAGGTACTCATCGCGAAAACCTTGCTCAAACCCGCTCAAATTTACATCCTCGATAACCCCTTCACCGGGTTGGATGCGCAGTCGACGGCTGATTTGTCCAACTTTTTACGGCATTTTCATGAGCGCAGTGGCTGTTGTTTGTTGATCCTTACCATAAAACAACATTTTGCGCAGGATACAGCAGTAGAATGCATTCATTTAGAGCCTTTCATCAGCCGTAGTGGTGCCATCCCCGACCCAAAGCAATTGCCCCAATTTGACAGCCCGGCGGCCCCTTTTGAACGCATTTTTGACATTCGACAGGGGCAAATTCAGGCAGGTGGAAAAGAACTGCTCCACGAAGTGAACTGGTGTATCCGCAAAGGGGAGAAGTGGCTATTGCAAGGCCCCAATGGCTCAGGCAAAACGACCCTGACTAGTTTGATGTATGCCGATAATCCGAGTGCATATGCGCAGGACTTGATTATTTTTGACAAAAAAAGGGGTTCGGGTGAAAGCATCTGGCAAATCAAAGCCCGCATCGGGTTTGTGTCTCCCGAAATCCAAAATTATTGGCCTCAAAGTGCTAAAGTGCTAGATGTTGTGCAGTCAGGTTTGAGTGGTACTCAGATTCTGGTGCGTCCGATCAAAGCAGCAGAGAAAATACACCTCGAAGCTTTGTTAGCAGCTTTGGGCTTAGCTGTTTTTGCCCAAACACCCCTGGGGCAATTGTCTTCGGGTGAAAAAAAACTGGTTATGATTGCCAGGGCATTGGCACTCAACCCCCCAGTCCTGATTTTGGATGAACCTTTTCAGGGTTTGGATACCGAAAGAACGTCTCTGGTGCAGGCTTTATTCAAGCAATTGGCAGGTGCTGAGCGGACAATTTTGCAGATTGCGCACGAGCAGTCAGAGGTTTTGGAATGCATCCAGAAACGGGCTTGGATTGAAGACGGGCGATTGAAAATCTGAGTTTTTGGATCGGGTTGTGCATTGAAGCAATGACAAACTACCAAATAATATAGATCAACAGGGTAGTAAATATAGACAAGCTTGTTACATTTGGGGATTAAAGGGTTTACTTTCATTGCCTACTTCCTGCAATGAAAGACTTGTTCGAAACAAAAAACAGTGATCAATATGTCAACCACTTCTGTCGATAACAACGCGGCATTCAAAAAGGTTTTATTTGAAAGGCTGAATTATTTTTTTGAAAAAAATCAGCTTTCGAAAAAGGGCAACTGGGAAATGACCCTAAAAGTTGTTTTTGCACTAGCTTGGTGGATAGGGAGTTACGCGTTGTGGTTTGCCTATAGTTGGAACTACACACAGTTCTTTTTCCTGTATTTGTTGCAGGGCTTGGGGCAAATTTTTATGTTTTTGAACATCGCCCACGATGCCAACCACAACTCCATCTCTAACAAAAAAATCATCAACAAAACCCTCAGTTATGTGCTAGACGCTTGTGGAATAAGCTCTTACATGTGGCGCATCATGCACAACAGAGGGCATCATGCAGTAATGAACGTTTATGGAGACGATGAGGGGATTTTTGCCCATGGTATTTTCCGCTTCTCGCCTCATGCAGAGTGGAAATGGATGCACCAGTTCCAACACCTTTACGTTTTTCCCATGTACGGGATTACCACCCTCGATTTCCTTTTTGTGAAGGACTTTGAATACCTGTTTTTCAAAAACAACAAGCATGTCGAAAACGTAAAACATCCTCTGAGAGAATGGATTACGATCATCGGTAGTAAAATACTCTACCTCGTTTATATGATTGCAATTCCCGTCATGGTGCTCGGGTTTTCTTTTTGGCAGGTCATGTTTGCATTTGTGGTTACTCACCTGATTATGGGATTGGTTGCGGCCTGGATCATTCAGGTTGCGCACCTACTGGACATCAACGAGTTTCCTGAAACACGCCACGACTTGGATTTTGCTGACCATATTTTTGCTACCACTACGGATTATGCTACCCGCAGTCGCATTGCAAATTTTATTTGTGGAGGGTTAAATCATCACGTGGTCCATCACATTTTCCCTCAAGTTGCACATACCCACTATCCCAAATTGACAAAAATAGTACGAGAAACTGCGGCTGAATTTGGTGTAGAATACCGAGAAAACCGCTACATGTACCAGGCAATGGCTCATCACCTCAAGCTGCTCAGGCTATTGGGGAAACCGCCGGTAGCAATGACTTCCCAAAACTTAGCTAAAGACGGTAATACATCTGTCTCCTAAGTAGTGGGGCAAAAATAAATGTTCATTTTTCCTGAGCCAGAGGATTAGATAAGACACTTAAATTGAACCGTTTACTTATCTAATCTTCTAGCAAAATGAACATTTATTTTTTTATCGCCCCTGATGAATGAACACAACAATTCGAACAACCAATTGACAATAAACGCATAAGCCTTGCCTATGAATTCTATTTTTGAAAGACTTGATTTCTGGGTGGATCAACAACCGGACAAGCTCCTCTTTTCATTCCTCGATATTTCTGGCAACCAAACAGAGAAATACACGTATAGTGAATTTATCAATCGCACCAATGCAATTGCGAGTAATTTGTACAATGAGCATAACTTCCCCGTTGGAAGCCGCATCTTGCTGGCTTACCCACCCGGACTTGAGATGATCTGTGCTTTTTTTGCTTGCGCTCGTTTGGGTTTGATTCCGGTGCCTGCTTATCCTCCTACCTCACATGGGTTCGAGTCTTCGCTCAATAAGATGACCTATATTGCCAAGGATTGCCAAGCCAAGGCCATCCTGACCAGCCGGGATTATTATTGGTCGGTCAAGCTCAATTTGTCACGTACCAATATCGCGGAATCATTTTTCAGTACAAGTTACATCTCTAAACTCAGTTGGATCAACACCGAAGATTTCAGAGATGTCAACAAAAACGGATTCCAGGAAGGGCATTCTGATGTGTTGTTTTTGCAATATACCTCTGGTTCAACCAGTGAGCCCAAAGGGGTGATGGTGTCTCACCAGAACATCTTGCACAACTGCGATCTGGCCACCGAGTTTGTCCCAGTTGGAGTGAGCTGGTTGCCCCAGTATCACGACATGGGTTTGATCGGTTACTATATCTACATTGCTTTAAAGGGAGGAACCACTTATGGCTTTTCTCCTCTTGATTTTATACAGCGCCCAGCTTTGTGGTTGGAAACCATCACCAAGTACAAAGCAACCCACTCTTCGGCACCCAATTTTGCTTTTGAATACTGTTTACAACCAGGCAAAATTTCGGAGCAAACGTTGGAAAAAATTGACTTGAGCTCACTCGAATACCTGATGACCGCCGCTGAGCCAGTCATTCCGGCGACTTACACGCGCTTTTTGAAGTTTTTTCAACCCTATGGGCTCAAACCAGAATCCATCTTCGCCGCCTTTGGTTTGGCGGAGAATACCTTGGCGGTCACCAATTATGGCCGCACTTATGTATCCCTGGATTCGGTTGCCTTTAAACAGAACAAACTGAAGTTGTTGCCTGTACTGTCTGAGCCG
The DNA here is from genome assembly GCA_027486765.1 of Saprospiraceae bacterium. Classification (GTDB taxonomy): domain Bacteria; phylum Bacteroidota; class Bacteroidia; order Chitinophagales; family Saprospiraceae; genus Haliscomenobacter. The sequence goes on along the minus strand of JAIXOO010000348.1, from coordinate 8,598 downwards.
GATGCTGGTACCAACATCATGAACTGTGGAGCACCACTGGGCGATATCATCGTCAGGATCGTAGACCCCCAAACGCGTCATGCCCTCAAGGAAGGACAAATTGGGGAGGTTTGGCTAAGTGGAAAAAGCAAATGCCTGGGATATTGGGACAAGCCGGAAATGACCAAAAAAATCTTTCAGGCTTCGATTGTTGGCGAAAACCAAAACGCCAACAACTACCTGCGTACCGGAGACATTGGTTTTTTGTACCAGGATGAACTTTACATCTGTGGCCGGGAAAAAGACATGATCATCATCCGGGGGCTCAACTACTTCCCTCAGGACATTGAAAAGATTGTGGAACAAACGGCCACACCACACGTGCGCCACGGATTTTCCGCCGCCTTTGATGTTTTTGAAGGAGAAGAAAAACTCGTGGTGGTAGTTGGGGTCAAAAACCCTAAATCACTTCCCGATCCACTGCCTATCGTCAATGCCATTCGCAAAGGACTGAATGTACAAACCCATATCATCGCCTTTGTATCGGCCAGGGAGATACCCAAAACGAGCTCGGGCAAAATCATGCGGCACAAAGCCAAAGAATTATGGGAAGCAGGGCAGTTCAATGTGCTTGAGCAGTTTTCGGGCGCAGCTGCCGTTGAGCATTTTCATGAGGAATGTAAAGGTCCGGTTTCGCCCTTGGACGATCTCAAACAGAAGTACGGGTTTACGGGTGAAGAGACTTACACCTTGGGCAAGGCTGGACTTGAATCAATCGACCTGGCCGTATTGATGCACGACATCAAGGAACTGCTCAAAGAAAAAGGGGCAGATGCGCTGTCAAAACAAATTGACCTGCGATTGATTCAGGAGATCTCCATTTCCGAATTGTTTGACCTGGTTGCTCAATTTGAATCCGCATCGGCACTGGCTATTCTGCGCTTGAAAAAAATGATTGACACGCTGCAGAAGGAGCATACCGAAATGGAGCAAAAAATCATGTTGAGCGACGTCCACCTGTCCTTTGATCCGGTTGTGCCAACCTATCCAGCCGAACACCGTGCGACGGATGTGTTGCTGACCGGAGGTACAGGCTTCTTTGGCCCCTTCATTCTAAAAAGTATCTTGGAGCAAACCGAGCAACGAGTGTACGTTTTGGTTCGGGCCTCCAGCGAAGAGCAGGGTATGGAACGCCTATTGTCCGCTATGGATGCCGTAGAGCCGATGACCGCCCAATTGGAGACGGCATTCAGAGAGCGGGTCATTCCTGTATGTGGTGATTTAGGCCAACAACAACTCGGCTTGAGTCGGGAAAAATGGGAGTTTTTGGCCAATAATGTTCAGGAAATCTACAACAACGGCGCTACCGTAAACTATCTATTCAATTACGATAGAATGCGCAACGTCAATGTGGTGGGTACCAACGAAATCCTCAAACTCGCTTTCCACGGGAATCCCAAGGTATTCAACCACATCTCCACTACCTTTATCTTTGGATGGGCGGTCAAAGATGTGTTGTATGAATCAACCACCAACGACAACATCAACCTCCTCGATTTTGGGTACAGCCAAACCAAATGGGTATCGGAAGAAATCGTGAAGGATGCCCTGAGCCGTGGACTGCAAGGGCGTATTTTCCGCCCGGCTCTGATTACCCCCTCCATCCACGGAGGTGGTCACAACTTTGACATCTCCATTCGCCTGATCGCGTTTATGTTCAATTATAACATCGGCGTAGATGCTCAAAATCAGGTTAGTTTTTCTCCAGCGGATCGAGCTGCTCACAACATCGTCGCAGCCTCCAACATGCCGGAAACCGTCAATCAGACTTTCCACGTTGTGCGGGATGTGTACTCCAACATGCGTGACATTACGGACATCATTACCGAGCTTACTGGCCGGGAGTTTGTGATCTACCCACTCAAGGAATTTGTACCTGTAATTCTTGAACGTTGTACCAAAGACGACTTGCTTTTCCCATTGCTCGACTTTTTGGTACGCTCAGTGGAGAACATCTCGGCGATGGAATTCAAACTCTACGACAGCAGCAACTTCCAAGCCGCACGTAATGCCTCGCCGGTGGGATGGCCTGATCCAACGCTGAAAGAAACGGTGAGGGGTATCTTGTTGTTTTTGAAGAAAAATAAGATCATTGATTTTGAATTTGTGCCAGCTGAGCAACAGCTTAGTTACTCACAGCAATAAGATTTACCAATAAAGGCAAATCCCCGTTTGGCTTTCGATAAAGCTGAATGGGGATTTTTTTGCAAAAAAAATCAACTACTCAACAATTAATTGTGCACTTCAGCTCCTAAAATAGCTTTTAACCGCTCAATCATGTCTAAAAACACCAATAGCATTTTTCAACTTGCCGTCATTGTGAGTGCCCTCGGTTTTTTTGTGGATGTTTACGATTTATTGTTGTTTGCCATCATCCGCAAACCTAGCTTGGCTGATTTGGGACTTAGCCCCGAGCAGGTGTTGATTCAGGGGGAATTCATCATCAGTGCGCAAATGATTGGTTTGTTGCTGGGCGGTATTTTATTTGGCATCATCGGCGATAAAAAAGGGCGTTTGAGTGTGCTGTTTGGTTCCATCTTGCTGTATTCCATTGCCAATATCCTCAATGGTATGGTGGTGAACGTAGAACAATACGCCATCTTGCGCTTCATTGCTGGGGTAGGACTGGCTGGAGAATTGGGTGCCGGGGTGACTTTGGTGAGTGAATTGTTGCCTAAAGAAAAACGCAGTATGGCCACCGGCTTTATTGCCGGGTTTGGCATTTTCGGGGTGGTTTTTGCCTTTTTATTGAGCCGTTACTTTGATTGGCGCACCTGTTATTACATTGGTGGTGCTTTGGGAATTGGGCTCTTGCTCATGCGGGTGAGTGTGCGCGAAAGTAGCTTGTTCCACCAGGTCAAACAGAGTAGCGCGCAGAGAGGCAATTTTTTGATGTTTTTTACCAACAAAAAACGTTTCATCAAATACCTGCAATGTGTACTCATTGGCTTACCGGTATGGTACATCATCGGCGTATTGGTGACTTTTGCTGATCAATTTGGACAAGCCTTCAACATCAGTGGGGTTGACCCAGCCACGGCGATTGTTAGTTTGTACTTGGGTGTCGCCTTGGGGGACTTTTCGGTGGGCTGGCTGAGCGAACGCTTAAAAAGCCGCAAAAAAACCTACTTTATTTTTGTGGGCATAACGCTGGTGTTTTGTACCCTTTATTTCCTACAAAATGGCAATAGCTCCAGTATCTTTTATGCCTTGTGTTGGGGAATGGGTTTTGGTGCCGGATTCAACGTGGTATACATCACCATGGGCGTAGAACAGTTTGGTACCAACCTGCGGGCTTCCGCAGCCATTAGTATTCCGAACATGGTTAGAGGGGCTCTGCCCTTGATTATCTGGATGTTCAAGGGCTTGCGCAGTAGCACAGGCAATTATATTACCGGGGCTTGGTTAACAGGTGCAATATTGTTTTTGTTTGCTATTGCCGCCGCCTGGTTTATGGAAGAAACCTATGGAAAAGATTTAGATTTTGTGGAGGAGTAAAAAGCGCAAGCTTATCCTAACGTCGCCTAGTTTACTTTTTTTAAAAAATTCAGCAACGGTGTTTCATTTTCTAAAATGAATGTCTACATTTGCATTGTAATAGAAATATACTGTTAAATACTTTTGACTCCCTTTCTAAAAGTTCAACTCCCTTTATTTTTTAATTTAACTACCAAGTACCCTCTGTAATACTTGATTTGTAGTGCTTTAGCACTTCAAGTTCCACCACTACGCTAACTTTTCGGTTTTGCATCTGTGGCTAGGTTGATTCCTCAGTCATTAGAGCAGTATTCTCCTTACTATAAAAAACTTGAATGTTGTTTATAGATCGAACAGGTATGCCCTGTTCTTATCTATAGTGCTGGTAATTAATGACTTTGTAACTCAAAATGTTCTCATGAAAAAAAATTACGACTTGCTTCACATTGGAAGCGGGGCTCTACACTATTGTTTAAAAAAAACAACAGTACATTGGGACCTGCGCTCCAGATGCTCCAAAGAGAAAAAGCATTCCAACCCACTCTTTGCAGTTGCTTTCCTAACACTGTTCTTATGGGGTAATCCTCCAATCATACAGCATCAGGAACGACCTACCATTGCTACAGAATCTTGTGCTGAGTTCACCTTTTTTAGTGAGGGAACTACCCAAGGTGCGATAAATCTGCCAAAGTTCGACCCTGCCCTTGGGACTTTGCGCGGAGTGGAACTTACCACGGAATGTACCATAATGGCGGATGTTGAGGAGAAAGCCATCCAAGGCAACAATTATTCGTTGGGGTTCAACATCATGCTATCCACTATTTTGCCCGGCCAGGACAAGAAAACGCTTGGCTATCAATCCCAATTTCGTAAAGCAATTAGGGCAAATACCGATTCCTCAAGTTTCGTCGCCGATTTTTCTGAAACCAAAAAATCGACCGAATTGATTACAGATCACCTAGCGGCCTTTACCGGCAACGGCAATGTATCTATTCCCTTGGAAGTAGGGGGTTTGGTCAATTTTAAGAACGAAACGTCACGTATTTCGTCCAACTTAAAAACCAAACTATGCATTAAGTATCTCTACGACTAAGGTCTGATAACTTTCGTATTAAGACGACGACCGGTTTTATTTTCAGCGCCACTTATCATAATCACTATGAAAAAATTTTACCTCTCCTTTCACCTGGGAGTGCTATTCCTATTTGCATTGGCAATGCCCCAACTCTTACGAGCCCAAAGTTGCGATGTCACCCCCATGAACATCAACAAATTGGCCACAGACTGGACAACCAACTGTGCCAGAGTTGCCGATCATCAATGTGACTTCGACAATGGGCCCATTTGCAATGGCACTGCCTCTTCACACTGGCTATTGCTCAATCCCAATGATTATTGCCTTCCCAAACCTCCCTGCAATGCAGTTGGTTTCTCTAAGGTTGAACTAGTAATGACCTTAGAGGGTACCTACAGCGCAACCAATACAGGTAGTGCAGTCGCGATTTTTCGGGCGGGTATACTAGGTTGTGTCAAAGGCTGGGTCAACAATGAATTGTTTGACCATTTGGAGCCTTTTGGAACCTCAGCATATACTTCCAGCATCAATCTTTCGCCGGGAATGACCACTACCGGGGCTTTACCGACCAGAACCAAAACTTCACAATATCCCGGAGATCTGAATGATTTATTTGCTCAGTCATGCGCCGGGACGCTATGCTTTGAGGGCCTCGCAGACGGTTACACTGGACTCATCATCAGCAGTGGGAACGTTCAAGCTACCACCAATATCTTAGCCTCACTCAAGGCCTGTGTCAACTATAAGAAATTTGATTGGAGTGTTACCGGATCCGAAGCTGCTTGCGAAACAAGTTCTGATGGCAAAGTATTTGTCAGTTTTACTCCAGCTCCAGGAACCAGCGCCAGTGACTACGAAATTCGGGTCGGCAATGGCGGCACCTGGGCAGTTGCACAAACCGCAGTTAGCGGCGCCAACACGATTAGCGGCCTTCCTGCGGGAAGCTATACGGTAGCGGTGGTTTATAAGCCACTAGCGAATACGGTTGTACCTAGCAATAATGAATCTTGTGGCTATTGCAAAACTTCAGTTACGGTTGCTGCTGTTACGGCTACCCTTAGCTGCTCTTCTGATCCAGATTGCCCTGGCGGTTCTGCCGATGGCTCGGTTACAGTGGGTGTAACAGGCAACAACCTGGGTACTGTAACCTACAACTGGGGTGGTGGCAATACGAGTGCCACGCTTAGCAATTTATTGCCAGGTGATTATACCGTAACAGTAACTTATGGCCCTGGTGGCAAGTGCAGCAAAACAACAACCTGCACCGTCGCTGCTGCCCCTGGAGTTGATTTTACAGTCACACCAACCAATGTAGTTTGTAACGGCGCCAAAGATGGAAAAATTGAGGTTGACCCAACTTCGGGTACGGCCAATTTTACGATTAGTGTAACGGGTAAAACCAACCAAACCAGCAATGGTGTTGCAAAGACCTTCACCAGCCTGGCTCCAGGTACCTATACCATTACGGTTGTTGATGCCAATGGTTGTGAGAAGTCTACACAGGTTACCATCACGGAACCGAATCCGGTTTCCATCACCTGTGCCAGTGAGAACACTTCCTGCAAAGGCTTGTCCGATGGTAAAATCAAGGTAACTGGTGTGACCAGCGATGTGGGTGGCCCCTATAAGGTAAGTGTGGATCAAATCGCGGGTGGGAATAACGACATTTCCGAATCAACCCAATCGATTCCGTATGAAACTACCGTAGGCAAAGGAACTTACGTCATTACGGTCAAAGACAAAAATGGCTGTATTGCGCGGTGTACCACCATAGTAAAGGACGGCTTCACGCCTGCCATCAGCTGTACCGTTACTCAAATTGCCTGCTTCGGCGGCAAAGGAACCATTACTGCTACAGCAACTGGGACGGATGCTGACGGCAGTTCAGTAGCCAGTACTTACGACTATGTTCTTTCTGGATCTGCTTCTGCCAGCAACACTACAGGAGTTTTTACCGGACTCAGTGCTGGTACCTATTCCGTAACGGCAACCAAAACAGGTAACGCTGGTTGCTCAGTTGCTTGTACTGGGAATGTCATCGTCGAGCCTGCCCAGCTGTCTTGTAACATTACAGGCAATGCCACCGTTTGTCCAAATGCAAAAATCACCTTTAGTGGCCCAGCGGGAATGACCAATTATATTTGGTCGGTCTCTGGTGCTACTTTTGCAAATAACGGTTCCAGCATTGAAGTAACCGCACCAGCTACCGGAAGTTTTGAGGTGAAATTGATTACGAAAAAGATCAGTTCCATTGACAATACCACCCTTTGCGAAAGTGGAGAGTGCACCAAAACGGTGAATGTAACCGTACCTACTTGTCCGGTAATTGCCCCCAGAACTGTTTGTGCTGGTGCGCAAAATGTGGCGTACGATGCCGGATCTGGCTACACCAACATTGTTTGGTCTACCAGCGACTCCAAAATCAGCATAGCATCTGGTCAAGGTACGCACAAACCAAAATTCAATGTAGCCAGCACGGCACTTGGCGCTTATACCATCACGTTCAAAGCCAATCAAAATGGCTGCCCGGTTTCTTGTGACTTTACACTTACAGTAGATCCTCTACCCACCGTAGTTCTAACACCGGAGCAACCCGTTTGTCGTACCCCCCCTAGTGGTAAAATTGGCGTAGTTGCCAGTGGAGGTACTCAACCTTACGTGTTCATTATCCGCCAGAATAGTCCAACGGGCACCGTCATTACCCCTACTATAACGAATCAAACCGCTACTGGTTTGACTTACAACGGCCTTGTTGCGGGTACTTATTACGTCGAAGTGATTGATAAAAATGGTTTGGGTTGTTCATCTGACCCGGCCCAACAAATCCTGACGGTACAGAATCCGCTGGACTTTACCCTTACTTTAGATTGTGAAAATCAAGTGGCTGGCAACGTAAGCGTTAATTTGACCAATATAACGGGTGGGGCCGCTGCACCTAATGGGTATGAATACCAGGTCGATGGTACTGCTGGTGCCTGGATTAACCTGGTCAATCCAATTTTGCTTCCGGTCAACAGTGGTAATTATACCATTTATCTCCGTGAGAAAGGCGTAAACACCGGTTGTGATCCTTATGGCAAAGTCATTAATACGACCTGTTGTAAACTCGAAGGGGTGTGTAAACTCACCACGCCAAGCCAATTGACTGGCTGTGACCTGAGTGTCGTGCCTGCTGCAAAAACGAACCCTAGCGATGTGTTTAGTGGCATAACTTTCTGCAAAGAAGCCAGAATCAAAGTAACAACTACCGATGGCGGATCTTTGTGTGGTACCGGACTGACCCGTACCTACACATATTTGCTTTATGATGATGTAATTGACAACAATGTTTTCGACGAAGGTCAAGAGCCATTCATTAGTGGAATTTGCTCCGAAACCTATACTGTAAAAGCGCCAGAACTTTCCTGTAATGCACCATCTGATTACAGCATCCAGGAAACTTGTACTACTCAGAATATTTCATCTTTGTTCAGCACCTGGAAAAACGCCTTTACGTTTACAGGTGGTTGTTCTCCAATGATCCGCTACCTGGTAAGCATCAATGATGGTACGGAGGTAGAATACCAGAGCATTGCCAATATCACAGCACCTACTTATTGTGGTGGAAAAGTCAAGATCAAAATTTTGGTCAAGGACGCTTGTACTGCTGAAAAGATGTGCATGTCCACTTTCTTTGTGCCTACCCGCCCAACTTTGGTGGCAGCAGGCCCGGAGAGTGTAACGAAAGCAACCTGTGCTTCCACGAGCGACTTCGCTACTTGGAAAGCGGCTTTCCAATACACCAGCGGTGGTTGCAACTACAAGATCAAATACGAAGTATCGATCAACGGTGCTGCCCTGACAACAGTTGCAAACTTGAACGACGTGTTAGCACCCAACTCTTGCGGTGGTTCAGTTCGCATCAAAATGACGGTGACCGACGACTGTGACCAAACGGTGGTGAAGGACGCTACTTACACGGTGCCTACCCGCCCAACTTTGGTGGCTGCGGGCCCTGAGAGTGTAAC
>JAIXOO010000356.1 GCA_027486765.1 Saprospiraceae bacterium | reverse complement strand
GCTTTAACTTTCCGGGAAACAAAATTGCTCCGGCTTTTTGCCACTAGCCCCAACCAGGTGCTTGAACGGGATTTTATCCTTCAGGAGGTTTGGGCCGATGAGGGAGTTTTGGTTGGCCGGAGTGTGGATATGTTTGTATCGAGGTTGCGGAAAAAACTGGCGATTGATCCTTCAGTGGGGATTGTGGCGGTGCATGGATTGGGGTACCGCTTGGAAACGGGGAGGGGTGACTTGGGGTAGTTTTTTTCTTTTTCACCACCTAAGAAACTTAAGGCACTGAAGGAACACCGAAGTTAGAAAGAGCATCAAGGCTTTACCTCAAATTCAAGCTCATAATATGACTTGTTTCTACTTTTCGATTTAGTGATGTCCCGATCAAAAACGCGGTTGAGGTTGTTTCCAGCCAAGTCTTCCAGGCGGGCATCAACTTGCAGGCGGTAACGCTGGGCTTTCCAGGGTTTGGTGGGCACAAAAAGCACGTACTGGTCTTTTTTATCCAGACTTATTTTCCCTTTTACCAGGCTGTTGTTTTGATCGACGAGGCCAACGGATTCGCTCAACAAATAGTGATCCAGGGGTTCCCCGGTTTTGATCACCAGAGGGGTAGCCGTGCTGGCACGGGGGACTTGCAATTGCCATTGTTTGAGGTCCGGCACCTGATCATCGCGCTTCCCAGCTACGAAGGTTTTGCGGTAGGTCTGGGCTAGCTCGAGTCCGTTTTGTCCTTTCCAGGTAGATGAAACCACCAGATGATAGGTTTCATTCATTTTGAGCGGATTGCCCAGGGATCGGTTCAGGGTTAGGCCCCGTTTGATGCGACCAGGGTCGAGCCAGAGGGTGAGTACGCTACTGCTGGTGTCCCACAATTCGGGCTGTAGATTCAAAAAAACATTGCGGAGCGTGTCCCCTTTTTTATCCAATAAATGAATGAATTGCAGGGATTCTCCGCTGCGCATGGGTTTGGAGAAGCAGACATAAAACTTGAGTGAATTCTCCGGTAAAGTATCGAGCTGGGGGTAAATCGCCAGCAATTCGGGTGCTTTTTCGTTTTTGTTGAAAGGGACAAGTAATTGCCCGATGAGTTGATCGTTTTGCAGGATGTGGTAAGTAAGTCCCGGCGTTAGTGGGATCAAGGGTTCAAACAAAAGTGCGGAATTATCGGCAGAGAACTTGCCCAAAATGGCCCGCTTGTTGCCATTTGCCAGGACTACTTTGATCGAAGGATCGGTGACAGCTGAAGAAAAATTTCGGATGAGTTGCCTGGGAATGGATATGCCAGTTGCCCGCTGGTCCTTCCACAGCAGTTCTATGCTCTCTTCGCGCTTTTGGCAAGCACTCAAGGCAAGAAGGAAAAAAAAGGCCAGGCTATAGATCAGCTGCAACCCGGCTTTTTTTATGGTAGTTTTTTTAGATGTTTTTGCCATCGGAAGTCCAAAGATCAATGTCGCCATTGGTTTTCTTTTGAATGACTACGGCTCTGTTATCGTCCAATTTAGCCATTTGCATCACCTTTTCGTGTGGCAAAATGATAAAATTGGTGCCGGCCGTTCCTTCCACTTTTTCGGTCAGAGTGCCCTGGAATTTTGCAATCTCCCCGTGGCTCACCTTTACGGCTGGCCGATTGTCGTTGGCCATGACCAGGAAGCTTTGATTGCCATCTTTCAACCAAATCATGTCAGAAGGGGTATTGCGGTTGCCCATTTCGGCAATGGTTCTGCCCTTGACGTGTGCGCCGGGCTTCAGCTCATCCATGGGGAAAAGCACCAGTGGTGTGCAGGTGTAACTAGCCACTACGTATTTTTTGCCCTCAATGGTGGTGGTAGAGAAGGTGCGCACGGGTGAAGTGGTTTCAAAACGGCCGTGGTTGGCATGGTACAATTCCAGGGTAGCTTCTTCAGCTGCCTTGCCCGTAAATGGAAAACTGATGCTGCGGAAGGAAGAGCTGAATTCTTTGTTGCACAAGCCGCTGATCAACAGTTTACCCTCTTCAAAACCCATATCCGAAATGGACATCAGGCTCAATGGTTTGCCCTGGCGGTCTTTTTTGGTTTCATCGGGAGGGTTATTGACGGCGGTAGATGAGAAGTTTACATCCTTAAAGGAAACGGCTTTGAGCTCGTTGTTGGCACCGAGGCTGAGCAACACTGGAGTGCCGTCAGCACTTTTTACTGCGATGTACAGTTTTTTGGAAACCGGGTTAATGGCCATATCAATGATGGAAACATTCTCTTTGGTGGTTCCCAGCGCTTCGGCAATTTTTACATCGATGTTCTTGACCTCGTACTGCGCGCTCGCTGCTTTTTTGGTGTCTTTGGTCTCCACCGCAAACACGGTTGAGCTCTGTGAATCACCAATAAACAAGACTCCTTCGGGGCCAAAAGCCAAAGCGGCAATCGACTTTACGGCCGGAGTGCCCTTGCTAAAATTGTATTTGTTTTCGTTTTTTTGGTAAGTACTGGAGATAAAGAGCATTCCCAGCACGCCTACGGCAACAAGAAGAGTGATTTTTTTCATTTCTGATGCGTTTAGAAAGTTAGGTATTGGAATGGATATTTGGTGTCAACTGATTAAGAACTGACTATCTAATATACCATCAATATTTGAGTTGAAAATGAGGATTCTACAAGTAAGGGCGTTTGGGCTGTGGCTGGTGGGGAATAATCGATGATTTGGGGGTGGTGTTTTATTTCCCCAAACTCAACTTATACAAGCCACAAGCATGCGCCGCCAAGCTTTGCGCAAAAGCTCCTTCTTTAACCCCCAATTTTTCCCCACTCCACAAATTGGTCACTTTGACCTTACCTAGCAAATCGAGATCTGCCAGCTCCACTTTGAGTTCCAGGCCCGGGGTTTCGGAGGTATTGAACAAAGCCAGGTACGTTTCCCCGGTTTTGCTATTTTTGGAAGTGATCGCCGTTTTGCCAGCTTGCTGATACAACAGGCGCACCCCGCCGCTCTCCCGGTGCATTTTCAGGACCTCTTTATTGGTCAACAAAGAGAGGGTGAATGCATCATTGCTGGGCAAATCCCCACCAAAAATCAAGGGTGAACGGAAGATGCTGAAAAAGGTCATCAGGGTGTATTGCTCGTCCTTAGTCAGTCTGGTCATGCGGTCTTTGCCCACTTCACCCCGGATGGAGAGACGGCCCAGAGGGATCATGTCACAATCGGGCCAGGTGCCGGGTTTGATGTAAGGATACCATTGTTTGCTAACCTCCATGAGGTGGGTAATGTGGCGCCAGGTGTCCCACACGTCGTTGACCATGCGCCACATATTGGCGTTGTTGCTCACGTGTGTAGCAGCATTGAAAGGGGTTTCGCCGGGGGAGGTGCTGAGTACAATTTTACGGCCACAAGCATCGATCGCATTGCGGATCAGTTCAATCTCATCCTGGTGATAGATGGGGGCAGAGAGGTCGTCAATTTTGATGAAATCGACGCCCCATTCGGCATAGAGTTTAAAAATTGAGTTGTAGTATTCCTGCGCACCGGGTTTCTTGGCGTCAACGGTGTAATTGTCGCTCAACCACTTGCAGAGGTTTTCGGTAGAGTAGATTTGATCGGCGGTAATGCCGTTGGTGCCTGCGATGGGTAGTTTTTTGTTGACCGCTACTTTGGGGATGCCCCGCATGATGTGGATGCCAAATTTCAGCCCTTTTTTGTGCACATAAGCCGCCAATTCCTTGAAGCCTTGCCCATTTTTCGCAGATGGAAAACGGTTGACCGCAGGCTGATACCGACCGTATTCGTCCAACACGTAGCGAGGGTCTTTTTGGTTGTAGCCCCCCGCTTTGTCGTTTTCTACAAACCAACGAATGTCCACCACAACGTACTCCCAGCCGTATTTTTTCAGGTTTTTGGCCATGTAGTCGGCATTGGCTTTTACTTCGTGTTCTTCTACAGTAGGGCCATAACAGTCCCAGCTGTTCCAACCCAGGGGGGGAGTCAGGGCCCAGGTTTTGAATTCTCCGGGTTTAAAGGTCGTGTTTTGGGTATGAGCAGTAGATACAGCCAGGATGGCGATCAGGCATACAAAGGTGATGGATTTCAAGATGGTCATTTTATCCAGATTAAAGAATGGACTTGCAGGTTTTGATCAAAGATAGGGCTTAGTTGGTAGATTGAAGTTTCGCTTTTATCCTTTTTATCTGTTGTTTATCATTTTTAGCTAAAAAATTATTGTTTATCAATAAATATTTACTGATATTTGCT
>JAIXOO010000106.1 GCA_027486765.1 Saprospiraceae bacterium | reverse complement strand
TGGTACGACTGAACTGGAAGCCTTACCGCGACAGTATGTATGTGCAATCAGAAAAGAACGCCTTCCAGATGTTCAAAACGGGTGAACATACTCTGACGGGCACTCTGGCCCTGACTCCGGGGGGGTTGAAAGGCAATGGTTTGTTGGATTGGCCACAAGCAGCATTGACTTCCAAGCAATTTAACTTTGGGGCCTTTTCAGCAAAAGCTGATACCACTGCCCTCAAAATCAAAGCCGAAGAAGCTGGTGCCATTGCCATTCAATCTGATCGGCTACGCAGCGATGTAGACTTTGACAAACAAGTAGGCCGCTTCAAAGCGTTGGATGAATACCTTGAAACCAAACTGCCGCTCAACCAATACGTTACTTCAATGAACGAATTCATCTGGGAAATGAAAAACTCGATGATTCGCTTCAAATCGGATTCGACCAAACTGGGGACATTCACCTCGGTGCATCCCGATCAGGATTCTCTGCGGTTTAAGGGGAAAAGGGCATCCTATGACCTCAAAACTTATTTGCTCAAAGTAACCGAGGTGCCCTTCATCAAATCAGCAGATGCCATGATTATCCCAGATAGTGGTACGGTTTACATTCAGCCCAAAGCAATCATGGATTCTTTGCACAATGCCACCATTATCTGTGATACCTTGAACAAAAACCACAAGATCAATCGGGCTACAGTGAGCATCAATGGGCGCAAAGATTATCGAGCCCACGGCTTTTATGAATACAATGTGGCAAACAAAAAGCAGGAAATCGAATTCAGCAGCATTGTAGGCCAACGCATTGGCAAAGGAAAGGCCAGTGAAAAAGCGACTGCCACTCGTGCCGAAGGAACGGTTGCCGAAGAAGACAGCTTCATCATTGACCGAAAGACCTCATTTTATGGAACGATCAATTTGTCCTCCGAGTCCAGAAATCTGAAGTTTGATGGTTTTGCCCGTTTGGAGGCCGATAAATTGCCAGTGAGGCATTGGTTTACGCTAAAAAGTGAAGGGGATAAGAGCAACCTGGCCATCAAGTACGATTCGCCTAAAAGTATGGATGGAGTGCCCCTTGAAACTGGTTTTTACCTGAGCAAGGAAATGAGTTTTGCCTATCCCAGCGTGATGATGCCCCTTTATTTCCGAAAAGACCGCCCCATTTTACCGACCAAAGGAGTCTTCAAATACGATGCGGGCAAGGACATTTTTACCTTCGGTGATTCATCCAAAGTGATTGCCAATACCCTACAAGGTTCCCGTTTAACTTTTAACAACAAAACTGGTAAAGTAGAAGGGGAAGGAAAAATCAACATTGGCTCAGCCCTCAAATATGTGAAGATTGATGCAGCCGGTAGCATTACGGGGGAATTTGCGAATATTCCAGACAGTTTGGTTGGAAAAACACCTCCGCCACCCGTCGACATTGACGTGATTTCGGGTTTGAGTATGCGCATTCCCGACAAATTGATGCGAATCATGCAAAACGAGCTCGAAGCCGCTGGCTTTGGTTCAGAAACGGTCAATTACCTCACCGATTTACCTTACTACCAACGGCGGATGACCATGCTTTTCCCACAGGATGAAAGTGTAGAGAAGGCGATTGCCGAAATCAGCACGGGTCTGGCAGAATTGCCTAAAAAATACAATACCTACAACTTTCTACTCTCGGGTTTGAAAATGCGTTGGGACATGGATTACCAATCCTTTGTAAGTACCAAGGACAAAATTGGCCTCATTTCCATGAATGGAACGATGGTCAATAAAGTGATCACTTCCTATGTAGAGTACAAGATGCCAAGCAATGATGACGATCGGGTATACTTCTACCTCAAGTTACCCAACGACATCTATTACTATTATGGCTACAAACAAGGAATTTTGGAAATGACCTCCAATGATAGCCGCTTCATGGACGAGGCCAACAAGATGAAAAAAACCGAGTTGGTGCTCAAAATGGAGGATGGAGAAAATTTTGAAATTCAGATCGTAGACAACAACCGCGCCCAGGCTTTTGTACAACGGGTGAAAGTGGCGGGCAAAAAGCAGTAAGATCGGGCTGTAGAGACGCAAATGTTTGCGTCTCTACAGTTTTTAAAGCATTAAGAACCTGCTAAATAATAGGTTCCTAACACTTGAATCGCTTGAAAGCCCGCACTCACAAATGTGCCTCCATTGACATCCTCCCAAATCAGTACCTCATTGCCATTTTCATTGCCATTGGTAGACAGGACGTAATAAGTGTTTTTGAAGGTAATCTCTATGGCTCTTCCTGTCGCTCCAGAACCATCACTTCCAGTATTGGTGCCATCGGATGAATAGTACACTGGCGAAAACTTATCCACCCCGTAGCAGTCTCCCATATAATTTACTGAGATACTTGAAGGCTCTGGCAATCCACTAAAAGGTTTCCAATTGTATACACCATCGGTGGGAGTGAACTGGAGGCAAGCCGCTGTATTTGGCTGAATGGGCGCCACCATCCAAAGATAGCCCCCTCCATAGTCGAGGTTTTGGACTTCGGGCATCTGCCCAATTTGTTCTCCCTCACCATTCGTTTGGATTGTCCATAGGGTTTGACTTTCTGTGTAGTACAAAGCTCCGTCTAATTGACCTCCAGTAAGCAATACAGCTCCAGGATCGTTGGAAACGGGTGTCCAATTTCCATCACCAATGCTCCAAAAAATCTGTGCACCACCTGAAACTGGATCGGTCGAGATCGCCCAGATGGTGCCATTTTCAGAAATGGCTATGACCTGAGCAAAATTTTCATCAGATAAAAAGTAGAGGATGTTGTCGTTGG
The DNA here is from genome assembly GCA_027486765.1 of Saprospiraceae bacterium. Lineage (GTDB taxonomy): Bacteria > Bacteroidota > Bacteroidia > Chitinophagales > Saprospiraceae > Haliscomenobacter. The sequence goes on along the minus strand of JAIXOO010000106.1, from coordinate 26,135 downwards.
GATCTACTCCAAAAACTTGATTTTGAGCGTTTATTCCTAGCGCAGAATAAACATTCCCATTTGTGTTTGCCATTGGAACTTATTATTTGAGGTTGAAAATTTCTAATTTTTTTACATCAAATGGTACCCAGGTAGTGAATCAAAACGTAAATATAGTTCAAAATCACAATAGCTTACACCCCGCTAAAAGCCAAGAATCCTCCATCCACATTAATGGTCGTTCCTGTGACAAAAGAAGCCACATCACTCAACAACCAAACGAGTGCGCCGATGAGTTCGTCTGGATCTCCCAAACGTTTGAAAGGGGTATTTTGAACAATCAATTCACCACGAGAAGTAAAGCTACCATCAGGATTGGTCAACAAGCTGCGGTTTTGTTCAGTGAGGAAAAAGCCGGGCACTAGGGCATTCATGCGTACCTTATCGCCATAACGATTGGCCAATTCCAGGGCGAACCAGCGGGTGTAACTGTCAATCGCCGATTTGCCCATGCTGTAGCCCAATACCCGCGTAATGGCTGAAGTAGAAGATACTGAAGAAATATTGACGATACTTCCCCCATGTTCCGCGATGCTCCGGCCAAAAACTTGAGTGGCCATCAACGTACCGTACAAGTTCAAATCCATTACTTTGCGCAGGCCCTCCATATTCAGGGCAAAAATGTCGCCGCCCGGCGGAACAACTCCCTCTGGCATGTTGCCACCGGCACCATTGACCAGGCCATCAATGCGCCCAAAAGCATCCAACATTTTATCCCTGGCTGCATTGAGTTGTGCTTCTTGCATCACATCAGCAATCAGTGCAATTGCCTTTCCTCCAGCCTGATTGATTGCTGCTGCTCTAGCCTGTGCTATTGCTTCATTTCTGCCTAAAACACCCACGGCTCCGCCCGCAGCGGCAATACCTTTGATGAAAGAGCCCCCCAAAATACCAGTACCTCCTGTAACGATTACTGCTTTACCCTGTAGTGAAAACTGTGCATTCATAAATGTTTGTTGCTTATAGTTTGAATCGGACCAATATTTGATTGATGCCAAAAGAAAAGGGCAAGGTATAGAATATGTACCCCCTGCCCAATTCAATGACAAAAAATATTTAATTCGGCGGCTGAGCGAAGTCGAAGCCTAGTACTTAAATACTTTCCCGCCAGCCAATACCTCCTGACGTTTGGCATCAAAAGTGACTTTTTCACCCGTGCGCCATGCAGCGTTGGACATGATGGTGGCAATGGAGTGTTGGTAGCCTGCTTCAATCGGTGCATTGGGCTCCTTGCGGCTGCGTACACATTCCATCCAGTTTTTGATGTGGTTGAACGTTAAGGTATCGCCCCCGGTATTGGCATCAGTTTCTACCTTGATGCCCTCCAGTTTCAGGGGCTGCAAAAGGTTAGCTTTCAAACCCATCGCAGTTGCTTCACGCTCCCGTAAGCCACCAGTAGCAGAAATCTCGTTGGTATCCAAATTGATCATGCCGCCGTTGGAATAGTACAATTCCTTGGTGTCTCCGGCAGCGTTGGAAAAACGGGAAGTGAACTGTACCTGGAAGCCAGACTTTGGATCATTGGCGGGGCCGTAGTCAAATACTACCGTGAGGGTATCTGCGTTTGTACGGCCATCTTTCCACTGATAAATTCCACCGTTTGCCACTACACTACGTGGATGGGGCAAACCACTAAACCAGTGAACAGTGTCGATCTGGTGACTCATCCATTGGCCAGGGATTCCGGAAGAATAAGGCCAGAACAAGCGGTATTCCAAATATTTGCGTGGATCAAAAGCTTCAAAAGGACGATTCATTAAATAGCGCTTCCAATCCACATCGGATTCTTTGAGGTTTTTGACCAACTCAGGCCGACGCCAGCGCCCGGGCTGATTGACGTTCCACATCAATTCCACCATCACGATTGGGCCAAATTTGCCCGATTTGATGTAATCATTTGCGGCGTGGTAATTGGCACCACTGCGACGCTGCGAACCAATCTGTACGATTTTTTTGGAATCCCTTACGGCTTTGAGCACAGCCCGGTTGTCTTCCATGGTTTCTGCCAAGGGTTTCTCCGAGTAGGAATCACAGCCCGCTTTTACTGCTTCGATGGTATGCAGCGCGTGTTGGAAGTCGGCGGTACTGATGAACACAGCATCTACCATTTTGGAGGCATACAATTCGTCATTGTTGTTAAAAACCTTGACGTCACTGCCCAATTGTTTGTCAATAAAGGCTTTGCCTTCTTCCCGGCGGCGATTCCAGATATCGGACAAAGCCACCATCTCGAAATTCATCTCTTTCATCAAAGCTTTGAAAGGAGGAACGTGAGATGACCTGAAACGATCCGAAAAGCCTACACAACCCACTCGAACGCGGTCGTTGGAGCCAAGTATCCTGGCGTAGCTCTTGGCCGAAATGCCAACCGTTGCACCAGCCATAGCTGATTTGATGATAAATTCTCTGCGTGATGCCATATTTGACAAGTTGAATGTTTGAAAAAGTTTGATAGTTAAAAGACGGCTGAAATTGGATTTACCCGCAACGGAAAGGGGCTATAATAAAATAAGTGCTTCATTTTGCCAAAGGAATAGATAAGTAAACGGTTCATTTTAAGTTTCTTATCTAATCATTTGGCTCAGGAAAAATGAACACTTATTTTTGCCCCACTACTAAGCCTGTTTTTCTTATAAAAGTACAACTTAAACTGGATTTCCATGTTTCCATTCAAGGACTCTTTTAGAAAAAATTGAGCATTACTCTGGACCATAACAACCACTTTGAGCTACTAGCCACCTTCTCAAACGAATATGATGATAGACAGAGATACCATCAAACTGTTAAGAATTCCTTTTTCGCTATTACTGATGCCCGTTTTTATATTGGCCTTGAGCCAGGTTAACCAATCTTTTTCGTGGACCGACCTATTGTATCCCTTTTTAATCATCCATTTTTTGATTTATCCTGCCAGCAATGGCTACAATAGTTATGTAGACAAAGATCAGGACAGCATTGGCGGTTTAGAAAAACCACCCATGCCCACCATTCGCTTGTTTTATGCCACTTTGATCATGGATATTGTTGCTATCCTCTTATCCATATGGCTGGTGAATCTTGCCTTTGCGTTGTGCTTGCTGACCTGCATTGCGGCATCAAGAGCTTACAGTGCAAGGCAAATCCGCTTGAAAAAATATCCCTTTACTGGTTTTTTGGTTGTGGCTTTTTTTCAAGGAGGCTTCACGTATTACATGTCTTATTTAGGGATTGCAAAAGAATTTTTGGAGTTGAATACCACCACTATTTGGGTGATGCTGGCGTGTTCGTTCCAAATTGCTGGCGTGTATCCCCTGACGCAGATTTATCAGCACAAGCAAGATTTGGACGACGGTGTAGTCACCATAAGTTATAAATTGGGCTATCGGGGCACTTTTGTCTTTTCGGCCATCATGTTTGGCATCTGTAATTTTTGTTATTTTATTTATTTCAGCAACATCGATCAAATCGACAGTTTTTACATCATTCAAGCCTTCTTTGCACCGATCGCGGCCTTCTTTGTGTATTGGTTTAGTCAAGTCATTAAAGATACACGCAACGCAGATTTCAAAAATACCATGCGGATGAACATCCTCGCGGCAGTTTCGATGAACATCTGCTTCATTGTTTTATGGTTGAAAAATTAACTTCCTATGAGTTACATCGTTAACATTGCCACTGCCGTGCCTGATTATGGGTACGAGCAGCATGTGCTTACCCAATTTTACAGTAACTCGATTGATGATTTGAGTGTAAAAAGAAAAGTCAAAATTCTCGCCGACAAATCGGGGACTTCCACTCGTTATTCGGTGTTAGAGGATTATGGATTGCCCGCAGAACAATTCACCTTTTTTCCCAAAAACACCCAACTCATTCCTTCGCCCGGGCTTACGCAACGGATGGAACGCTTTAAAAAAGAAGCCTTACCTCTCTCGTTGAAAGCCATTCAGAACTTACCAGATTTTGCGGCGATCAAAAGCAGCATCACTCACCTGATCACTGTAACTTGTACGGGATTGTCGGCACCAGGTTTGGACATTGAATTGATGCAAGCACTTGCTTTGCCGCCAACTACGCACCGCAGCAGTGTCAATTTTTTGGGTTGCAATGCCGCCATCATCGCCCTCAAACAAGCTGATGGCATCTGCAATAGCCAGCCCGATGCCAAGGTTTTAGTGGTCTGTACCGAGTTGTGCACTTTGCATTTCCAAACCATTTACAACCAGGATTATTTGCTCTGCAACGTCCTTTTTGGCGATGGTAGCGCGGCAGTATTGCTCAGCAGCCAGCCCGCTGAGGAGGAACCAAATCGGAATGTAAAAATAACCGGCTTTGATTCATTTTGTATTCCCGATAGCCGCAACGAAATGGCCTGGCAACTTTCCGAAACAGGCTTCATCATGAACCTGACTTCCTACGTCGGCGATTTGATCAAAAACAACATCAAAAGGATGCTGGACAATGTGGGCATCGATCCACACGCCATCGACTATTGGGCGGTTCACCCTGGGGGTAAAAAAATCGTGGATAGCTTCGCAGAGGCAATGGGGCTTTCGACCACCGATTTGGCGGCCTCGTATCAGGTACTCAAAGATTATGGCAATATGTCGTCACCAACGGTTTTGTTTGTATTGAAAAACATCCTGGACAAGCTCGGCCCCAATCCCGCCGGCAAAAATATTTTTGCGGCCGCTTTTGGGCCTGGCTTGACGGTTGAAACCATGCAATTGTGCCATGTTTGAACAACGCAGCCTACAAAAAGAACTGCTGGATGCCGAGGACATCCCGACCGCAGACTTGTACCAAAACCTGCGCGAGCTGGACCGCATCAATACCTTGTTGGGTGGGTACAATATCACGTTTTCTGCTTTGAAAAAAGTGATCAAACCCGAAAAAGCCTACATCCTCATTGACATTGGTTGTGGGGGCGGGGACACTCTCAAACGCATTCAGGACTGGCAGCTAAGCAAAAAGCTAGAACTACAACTTATGGGCATTGACCTGAAACCTGTTTGTATAGAATATGCAACCCAGCACAAGACACGCCCCGATATCCAGTTTATTTGTGATGATTACCGAAACATGTTCCAGCACGTCCCGCAGATTGACATCATTCACGCCTGTTTGTTTTGTCATCACCTGGACGAACCGCAATTGATTGAACTCATTCAATTCGCTTTGAAAAAAAACACGATATTGATCATCAATGATTTGGAGCGAAACTGGTTTGCTTACTGGTCCATTAAAATATTAACTGCCATTTTTTCAAAATCGTATCTGGTTAAAAACGATGCTCCGCTATCGGTGGCGCGTGGATTTGTGAAAAAAGAATGGCTGGACATCATTAAAAAAGCTGGGGCCAAACATTTTTCAGTCAAAAATAAATGGGCTTTTCGCCATGAAGTCATCATCTATGGAACTGGACAATAAAATTTACCCTTGCGCCATCATTGGTGGAGGCTTAGGCGGCCTGTGTCTGGCGATTCAATTGGCTAGACAAGGCATGGAAGTGATTTTGTTTGAGAAAAACACTTACCCGCAGCACAAGGTGTGTGGAGAGTACATCTCGATGGAAAGCTGGGGCTTTTTACAAGACTTGGGCTTGCCACTGGACGATCTTAATCTGCCCCGACTCACCCAATTGGGCATCTCTGCGGAGAGTGGATTTATGCTCAATAGCCCATTGCCTTTGGGTGGTTTTGGCATCAGCAGGTTTACGCTGGATGACCAATTGTGCCAGATTGCGCGCAAGTGGGGTGTCATAGTTTTGGAAAACTGTAAGGTTTTGGACGTACAAAATGCGGACACTGCTGCGGCTGAAATCACCACGACGCTGGGCAAATACCAGGCGAATTTGGTATGCGGGAGTTTCGGAAAATACGCCCCTTCCTTTGCTAAAGCATCTAACAAAATCGCCAATCGGCTACCCAACTACATTGCGGTTAAGTACCACATCGAAACTGATCTTGCCCCCGACCGGATTGAACTCCACAATTTTCAGGATGGATATTGCGGCGTTTCAAAAGTAGACGGGAACCGCTACTGTTTATGTTACCTGTCTAAATCCAGCAATTTACAGCGCAATGGCAACGACCTCAAAATCATGGAAGCAGCAGTATTGTACAAAAATCCGCTCCTCAAAAAATACTTTACCCAGTCTAGCTTCTTATTTGACAAACCGCTGGTGATCAGTAATGTGTATTTTCATCCAAAGGATACCTCCCTCAATGGCATGTTGATGTTGGGTGATGCGGCGGGGGCCATTACTCCGCTTTGTGGCAATGGCATGAGTATGGCGATGCGGGCTTCGAAACTTTTGGCGGACTTAATACCGCCCTATGTGGAGGGAAAAATCAACAAAATGGAGTTGATTAACCAGTACACAAGTGCCTGGAAAACCAATTTCAGCACGCGCATTTGGGCAGGGCAGCACCTACAGTATTTGTTTGGCAAAAAAATCAGTACTCACCTGGCGCTCAAAGCGCTCCATTACGCGCCAGCATTGACCCGCCGATTGATTGGTTTGACCCACGGTATGCCTTTTTAGCCGCTTAGTAGTGGGGCAAAAATAAGTGCTCATTTTTCTTGAGCCAAAGGATCAGATAAGACACTTAAAATGAACCGTTTACTTACCTGATCCTTTGGCAAAATGAGCACTTATTTTTTTATCGCCCCTTATTGGGTTCTGCGCTAAATTGGGTAAAAGAAAGAACCTATCTCAAAACCTTTGCACTCACTGCGATGGCTTCAAGATAGGTTCTAACTTTTTTTTAAATTAGTAGTAGTAGTAGGAACAACTGCAGCACAGCGCCAACCACAAAGGTTTGGGAAATTCCCGCGCCTCTGTGGTTTACGCACTCATTATGAACGGAAACAGATTAATATCCTGCGTTTTGAGGGAAGCTAGCTGCTCCACCCGTAGTCCGGTCGATCTGATCCTGTGGAATTGGACGCAAAACGTGGAAATCCTTGATGTTTGGAGCACCGTCTACGTTGTAAGTTCTTACCCGTTGTACTAGGTTCCCCCAACGCTTGAGGTCAAACCAACGATGCATTTCACCCAACAATTCACGCTCTCTTTCCTCCATGATGAAGTCCATCGTAGCTTGAGCTTCGGTGATCTCCATAGCGGCTTGTTTGCCTGGCCAGGCAGCACGGCGGCGTACAGCGTTGATGAGTGGAACTGCTTCGGCAGCCTTGTTCTGCGCAATTAAAGCTTCAGCGGCAATCAGGTAAGTTTCAGCCAAACGGAACATGAAGAAGTCGCGGCTACCTTGCTCGTAAGTACGGTCAGGTCTGGTTTGGTCCATGTGTTTGATCAGGGTAGGGAAGAGGTTAGCCCGGTACAAGCTAGGTACCAATACCTGGTACTTGCGCTTGGCGCGTTCTTCCAAAGACATCTCGTAACCTGGGATGAACATGGTGGTATCGCCGGATGCAAATGTCAACGACTTTTTGGAGTTGTCAAACACGTTGGTGAAGGTACCGGGGCGGTTGCACAACCAGGTATCGCGGAAGGTCTTCTTGTAACGAGAATCGTTTACCCGATCCTCAAACTTAAATACTACATTCAGCGTGTAATCAGTAGGTCGGAAACGTTTAAATGGGCGGCCATAAAATACGTCCCGCTGCATCCCTGCCTGAGTGTCGTATTCCATCCCGAAATACAAGTGACCATTGTTGCCATTGCCACTGGCGTTGCCACCAATCCCGCTGCCTACGTTGTTTGTCCCCACTGTGGCCCCAAAATTGGTCAGCGGGTCGGCGGAGTATTGGCAAGCCATGATGACTTCACTGTTGATTTCAGCAGCACCTTGCTCCCACAGTTTGGCGTAATCAGCAACCAGGCTGTAACTGTAGTTTTTGATCACATTTTGGGCATGTGTAGCAGCTTTGGCAAAATCATCAGCAGCTTTTGCCTCTGAAGTTGCCTTGGTCAAGTACACCTTTGCCAACAAATGTTCGCAAGCTCCTTTGGTTACCCGGCCGTATTGTGCCTGACTTACCGGTAAATCGACCAGGGCCGATTCCAGGTCAGCCAAAATGGCCTTGTAAATTTCAGGTACTGGTGTACGTGAAGCTGTTTTTTGTACTTCCGTGTTTTGTTTCAAAGTAAGGTGTATTGGACCAAACATTTGCACCAACAAAAAGTAATCATGTGCGCGCAAAAACTTGGTTTCGGCAACCCGAACTTTTTGGATGGCAGGATCCAAACCAGGGATACTGGTACCTGCACGGTCAATCACAGCATTGGCCGTGTTGATCGCTGTATAAAAGAAATTCCAAATATCTCGGGTCGGGGCCAAACGGCTGTCCATTTGTGAGGTGTATTGGTTCACAAACTTGTAGCTACCGTCTGCACCCATGGTATAGGTATCAGTACCGAACACAGTAAGTGTGAAAGCTACTTCACGCCCATACCAATCGCGCAAGGTAGAATAAGTTGCTTCTACAGCATCTTCAAAACCTGCTTTGGAGTCGAGGTACAAACCGCTGACCTGGCTCACTGGAACTTCGTCCAAAAGATCTTCACAAGCGGGGGTAAACAACAACACCGCTGCAAAGGCTATAAATTGAATAACATGCACTTTTTTCATGTTATGGCTATTTTAGTTGAATGAGTGATTTTAAAATTAAAACTTCGCGTTGATCCCAAAGGTAATCTGGCGCACCGAAGGAGTTTGGTTTTCGTTAACTGTACCATCCGTCTCGTTGTCGATACCCTTGTACTTTGAGCGGTATTCAGACCAGATGTATGGATTCTGAATGCTCGTAAAGATGCGCAAACCTGCTATCTTTTTGGTTGGTACATTGTAACCCAAGTTGATGTTGCGCAATTTTATAAAAGTACCACTGTAGTAAGTCAAAGTAGACTGGTATACCGGGAATTCCTGGTTCTGGTTGGGCCGTGGGAATTCGTTGGTTGGGTTGTTGGGTGTCCAATAATCCACGTCCAGGTTGTTGTAACGACCAGCCAGTGAATTGAAAGAAGAGTGGAAACCGCTTTGGAACATGCTACCAATCCGGGCAAAGAAGAAGAAAGACAAATCAAAACCTTTGTATTCAAAACGGTTGGTGATCCCTCCACTCCATTTTGGTACCTGAGAACCTAGAATAGTACGGTCAGCAGCATCGAGTTTGCCGTCGTTGTTCACGTCTTCTACCTTGATTTCGCCTGGCTTGCGCTGGTATTTGGTAGCCAAATCCAATTCGCTGGTTTGCCAGATGCCGATTTTTTTGAAATCAAAATAAGCAGTCAATGGTTGGCCAATGAAACGGGCGTTGCCAATGTCATCCACTTTACCGTTGAACAATTCCAGGATGGCTTCTTTGTTGTGGGTGAATTGCAGGTCGGTGCTCCAGCGGAAGTCTCCTTTGTCGACGTTAACCGTGGATAAGGTAACTTCCAAACCTTTGTTTCTGGTACGACCTACGTTGCGCAATACACTGGAGAAACCACTGGTCAATGGCAACTGGTCATTCAACAATAAGTCGCGGGTATCGGCCTGATATACTTCGATGTTACCATAAACCCGGCCAGCCCAAAGGGAGAAGTCCAAACCAATGTTGGCAGTAGCAGTAGATTCCCATTTCAGGTCAGGGTTACCCAATACGTTGGGACGGTAACCATAAGCCCCAGTAGTTCCGAACAAATAAGTAGTCCGGCTCAGAGATGTTTGGGTTTGGTATGGGTTGATCGCGGTGTTACCGATCGAACCCCAGCTGGCTCTCAGTTTCAATTGCTCCAACCACTTGGAACCTTTCAGAAATCCTTCTTCACTGATGTTCCAGCCAATGGCTGCTGAAGGGAAGAAACCGTATTTGGTGTTGGCACCAAAACGGGAAGAACCATCATAGCGACCAGTCAAGGTCAACAGATACTTACCCTGGAAGTCATAATTGATCCGCCCCATGTAGGAGTTGAGTGCCCATTGGGTGATCCCGGTACCTGGGTTGTTGATGGTGGAAGCTTGACCCAATGCATAGAACAACTGAGTTTCGACCGGAATACCATCGACACTGATGCTAGCTGTTTCAAAGTCGTCCTTTTGCAAGGATTGCAAGGCGGTGATGTTCAGGTTATTTTGGCCAAAGCTTTTGCTGTAGCTCAGGATGTTCTCAAGTGTGTAGTTGAAGGAATAACTGTAGTTGGTGTTGGCAACAGCCTGTCCAGCCCTGCGGGCGTTGGTTAAACTTCCAATGAAGCGACCATTGCGGCTATTGGTGAAGTCTGGGCCAAAGTTGACACGGTACTTCAAACCCTCCAAAATTTCCCATTCGCCATACAAGCTGGTGAACATGCGGATACGTTTGGTCAAATCGACTTGAGCACCTGGAGTAACTTCCGCAATTGGGTTGGTCCGCAAACCATCCGAAGTAGGCAAAAAGATCAGGTTACCATTGTCATCAAAAGGTTTACCCAGCGGGTTTTCCTGCAAGGCACCACCATAGGGGTTAAAATTTTCCCCGTTGCGCTCGCTGTACACCAACAGCGTTGAAGTTCCTATTTTGATGTTGCTACGGATTTGGTGATCCAGGTTCAGGCGGAAAGTGTAACGGGTGAAATCCTGATTGTAGATGATCCCCTTGTCGTTGAAATAGTTGGCAGAAATATTGAATTGGGTGTTTTTGTCACCACCCGATACGCCCAATTGATGGCTTTGGATGGTACCTTGACGCAGCAAGTAGTCTTGGTAATCAGTGGTACGATTTTTAGCAATACCATCCAACTCTATCGGTTCAAACAGCTTCGCGTCTGCATCGGCAGTTGCAGGTCCCGCAGGATAGGTGTTGATGGCCCGGCGAGATTCCCGCTTGTATTCGGCAAATTGTGGTCCGTCCATTACATCAATGCGGCCCAAAGCGTCAGAGATACCATAATAGGTGTCGAAACTGACGACTGATTTACCACTTTTTCCTCGTTTTGTCGTAACCAAGACCACCCCATTGGAGCCTCTAGAGCCGTAAATGGCCGTAGCGGAGGCATCCTTCAATACCTCCATGGATTGGATGTCCTGTGGGTTGATGTCGTCGATACCCCCAGCAAGTGGGATACCGTCTACTACGTACAAGGGGTCGTTGGAAGCTTGGATGGAACGACGACCACGAATCCGTACCACCGGGCCGGAACCAGGGCGGCTACCAGCTTGTACCACATCTACCCCTGCAGCACGACCCTGAAGGGCCTGGCGTGCATTCGTAATCGGCAATTCAGTAATTTGCTTGGCAGAGATCGAAGAAATGGCCCCGGTCAATTGACTTTTTTTCTGGGTACCATAACCTACGACCACCGTTTCAGCCAATTCGGATACGTTTTCTTCCAGCGTAATGTCGACCACCGTTCTGGTTCCTACCGTTTCTTCTTTGGTATTGTAACCAGTGTAACTGATGACCAATACTGATTCATTGCTCACGGCTAAAGTAAATGTTCCGTCGGCGTCGGTAACAGTTCCTGTAGTAGTGCCCTTCACCGCGATCGAAGCGCCAATCAGGCCTTCTCCGTTGGTGTCGGTAATTTTGCCCGAGATTTGTCGGGTTTGGGCAAATGCGAATTGACAGCTCAGCAAAAGTGTCAAAACTAGCATCATTCCGTGTAATGGACTTTTCATGCTGCGAAATGTTGTTTGGTTAAAATTTTATTCTAAAAATTTAATGAGTGCGCTACAAATGTCGGAATTTGCAAGTAGAAGGAATACTGATATTTTGTTGATTTCTGATACTTTTTTGCTCATATTGGGGAGTATTATGGAAAAAATCCATTATTTTTAAGGTAAAAATGCGACATTTAGACCATGAAGCCGCAATTACTAAAAATTACACCACCACCCAACGCGTCCTTTAATTTTTTTGCGCAGGATGCAGCCTTTTTTGCTACCCCCTGGCATTACCATCCTGAGTACGAGATTGTTTTGGTATTGGAAAGCACAGGTAAAAAATTTATAGGCAGCAACATCTCTAATTTCAAACCCGGAGACCTATGTATGATGGGGGCTTATTTGCCCCATTATTACCGCAATGATGAGCAGTATTATGCCAAAGACGCGGACATACGCGCAAGGTCTTTAGTGATTCATTTTTTAGAAGACTTTATGGGGGGGAATTTTTTTGATTTACCAGAATGTCAGGCCATCAAAAATTTGTTGGAGCGCTCGAAACGAGGTTTGAATTTTGGCCCGCAGACGGTAAAAAAAGTAGCGGGCAAAATTGAAGGATTACAATACCTTACGGGAATCAACCGCCTGATGGAATTGATTGCTGTGTTGGCGATATTGAGTGAAAGTGAAGACATGCAAGAATTGACTACCAATTCCATGTCCCTACAAAATGAAGTAGATTCAGCCCGGATCAACGGCGTATTGTCCTTCATTGTTCAGAATTATCAACAGGAAATCCAGTTGAGCGACGTAGCCAAGTTGGCCAATATGAGCGAATCGGCCTTCAGCCGGTATTTTAAAAAAAGAACCCGTCGCACCTTTTCACAGTTCATCGCTGAGATTCGGATAGAGCATGCCTGTAAACTGCTTGTTCAAGACAAAATGAGTATATCGGCCATTGCGCTGGAAAGTGGTTTCAACAACTTGTCCAATTTTAACCGACAATTCAAATTGCTCAAACAAACAACGCCACTGGCTTATCGCAGCACCTTTAACGGGTAGGTACCGGGCTCATTCACTCCTTGGACTGCTCTCAGGTTTTTCGTTCTTGCTGTCGGATTTTTTGTCTTTTTTTCCCTGCTTAGAGGAATTGGAATTTTTGTTGTCCGAAGATTGGTTCTCCAGTGAGTTAGACAATCCATCCCAAACCAAATTCTGCAAACGTTTCTTGTCTTTCATCTCTTCTGCTGGTTTTTGTCCTTTTTCATAGGTACAATGAACAATATTGTTGAAGAACACCAATGGGTGTCAACAACGCAACGTAAACGACATGGATTAGCATTAATCAGGTTCACATTGACTAATCACAGTGTTTCTAGAGTAAATTGTATAAGGGGAATTAAGAGATGTACTACAGTGGAAGGAGTTAAACTGCCGCAATATACGGGATAAAGCCGAAAAACGAAAACGGCTTCGTATATTTTTTTTTGATTTTTGTAGTAGTCAAATTGTTTGTTTCAAAATCAAACACTAATAGGTAGAAAAATTGCTTGTTTTGGGATTGGGATGATTTTTTGTTCTTCCGCAAGCTTAAACAAATTGCTTACAGCTTCACGACCACGCTTGCCTAAATCGGCGGAATACTGATTCACGTACAATTCGATGTGCTGACGACGGACGGCGGGATCCATTTCCTGCGCATGTTGGGCAATGAAGGTTTCGGATGCAGCCGGATTGGCCCAGGCATATTCTACACTGCGTCGGATGATGCGATTTACTTTGTGTAAAATGGATTCGGGCAAATCACGTTTGATGACAATTCCACCGAGTGGAATGGGCATGCCCGTGCTTTGTTCCCAATATTCGCCCAAATCGATCAATTTCACCAAGCCTTTCTCGGCGTAGGTAAAACGATTTTCATGGATGATCAGCCCTGCATCTACATTGCCATTCAAAACCGCCGACTCAATTTCGGAAAAAAGCATTTCCACCTTTTGCGTGGCATTGGGAAAGGCCAGGCTGAGCAGGAAATTAGCCGTGGTCAATTTTCCAGGGATGGCAATTTTGAGGTCAGAAATGTTTTCAGGAAGAATGGGCGATTGGGCAATCAAAAGTGGCCCGCAGTTGTTTCCCAGGGCACTTCCTGCATCCAACAAGATGTATTTTTCAGTCAAATGAGCATAGGCATGGTAACTGAGTTTGGTGATATCCAAATCTGCAACTCCCGCACGGCGGTTCAATTCTTCTACATCCCCCAAAAAAACCTCGAATTCTAGCCCCTCGGTATCGATTCTGCCATGAATCATGGCATCAAAAATAAAAGTGTCGTTGGGACAGGGTGAAAAGCCAAGCGTTAATTTCATAACTTTGCGGAATGAACTTACAAGTAATCTACGAAGATAATCATCTCATCGCGGTAAACAAGCCCGCGGGCATTCTGGTTCAAGGTGACGATACCGAAGATACCCCCTTGGTGGACTATGTAAAAGACTACATCAAATTCAGGTACCAAAAACCCGGTGATGTATTTCTTGGCGTTGTACACCGCTTGGATCGCCCCGTAAGTGGTGCCGTTATTTTTGCCCGTACAAGCAAAGCCTTGACCCGGATGAACGAACTGTTTAAAGAGCGGAAGGTAGGCAAAAACTACTGGGCTGTTACGGAGCGGCGTCCTTCTCCGGAAGTGGGGCACTTGACGCACTACATCCTTAAAGACCACGAGAAAAATATATCCAAAGCATTGGATCAGATGAGTAATCGCTCTAAAGATGCCAAAAAATCGGATCTGGATTATGAGCTGATTGGGGCTTTGGAAGGCAAACACTTACTTTTGGTCAAGCCCATTACGGGAAGGCCCCACCAAATCCGGGTGCAATTGTCAAAAATTGGTTGTCCCATTGTGGGGGACTTAAAATACGGATATGCTCAACCCAATAACGACGGCAGCATTTATTTGCATTGCCGCTCCATGGTTTTTCAACACCCAGTAACCAAAGAACTGGTGAGTGTGGTTGCCGATGCTCCACATGAACGTTTGTGGAATCAGATGAGCGCATTGGCTGAGCAGAAAATTTAGTTGGAAAGTTGAAGAACTTAGCTGGTACAAGTCTCCAGACTTGTACCAACATTTTCGCGTCTCTGACGCACGCGCAATGCGAAAATATTGAACAAACACACACGTCAGAGACGTGTTGATACTGGTACAAGTCTGGAGACTTGTACCAGCGACAGCGCCTAAGATTACAATTGATCAACTCTTCTGCAGGCAACTCCGCAATGCCTTCTCCAAGGCTTCCCGTTTCAAACCCTTACCAATAATCACAATCCTGGACAAGCGCGGCTCCTCTTCAGGCCAATCTCCCGCACGGGTAAAGGCCGATTGAGTCCGTACGGATTGAAAAACCATCTTGGAAACTTCTTTGCCTACATTCAAAATCCCCTTGATGCGGTAGATGTTTTTGCCCTGAATCATCAGCAAAACCTTACTC
Organism: Saprospiraceae bacterium; assembly: GCA_027486765.1. Taxonomy (GTDB): domain Bacteria; phylum Bacteroidota; class Bacteroidia; order Chitinophagales; family Saprospiraceae; genus Haliscomenobacter. The sequence goes on along the minus strand of JAIXOO010000106.1, from coordinate 11,038 downwards.
CAATGGATAAAGGCAAGCAGATCAAAAGCTTGTTCGAAGGTAAAACTGTGTGCAGTGACATCAGCATGATGGTGATGATGCTCATGGGAGTGGCCATCCTGAACCACAACTTTGATGCGTTGCTCCAATTGACCCGCTTCGTAGGCGTGTAAGGATAAAAGCTCAGCAGTTGTGTGGCCGTAATTGGCGAGGCTGATGGTGGCCAGCGGGTTCATTTCACGCAAATTGGATTGCAGCGCCTCCAGGTAATGGGCCTGCACATCGTCGGCTTTGTTGATGACAATGTGATCGGCAAAGGTGATTTGTTTGACCGCTTCTTCCCGTTCGGCCAGGGTTTCCTGTAAGCTGACTGCATCGACCAGGCAAATGGTGCCATCCAATTGAAAAGCGGATTGAATACCCGGGTCGCTGACAAAAGCGGCGGCTACAGCATCAGGTTCGGCCATGCCAGTGGTTTCGATGATCAAATGGTCGAATGCTTTGCCTGAATCGAGGAGCTTTTCGAGGGTTTCGACCAACTCGCCATTGAGGGAGCAACAAATACAACCATTGGCCAATTCAAATATAGCGTCGCTTGCGCCGATCACTAAATCACCATCGATGGGGACTTCCCCAAATTCGTTTTCAATGATGGCGAATTTTTTATCGGGATGATTGGCAATGAGTTGGTTGAGCAGGCTGGTTTTGCCAGCGCCGAGAAAACCGGTGAGGATGGTTACAGGGATGGGCATGTGGAAAATTGACCGTAGGGGCAACTCTTGCGGTTGCCCTTTTCGGTGTTTTGATTGGACAGCAGGGGCGACCGCGAGGGTCGCCCCTACGGTTGCCCTGAATATGGATAACAGGGGCAGCCGCAAGGGCTGCCCCTACGATTATATATGAATAACCTCTCCGTATGCTGCCGCCGCCGCTTCCATCAGCGCTTCGCTCATGGTGGGGTGGGGGTGAACGGATTTGATGATTTCATGACCGGTGGTTTCCAATTTGCGGGCAGTGACTACTTCTGCGATCAATTCGGTCACGTTTTGACCGATCATGTGGGCGCCCAGGAACTCACCGTATTTGGCGTCAAAAATGACTTTTACAAAGCCGGTTTTGTCCCCTGCTGCACTGGCTTTGCCTGAAGCGCTAAAGGGGAATTTGCCCACTTTGAGTTCGTAACCTTTATCTTTGGCTTGTTGCTCGGTAAGCCCAACTGAGGCGACTTCCGGCACACAATAGGTACAAGATGGAATGTTGTTGTAATCGAGTGGTTCTGGATGGTGGCCCGTGATGTTTTCTACACAGATGATGCCTTCGGCACTGGCTACGTGGGCCAATGCTGGCGTGGGAATGACATCACCGATGGCATAAACACCTGGAACGTTGGTGTGGTAAAATTCATCCACCAGAATCATGCCGCGATCCGTTTTGATGCCCAAGGCTTCCAGTCCAATATTTTCGGTATTGGCAGCTACTCCGGCAGCAGATAGCACGATGTCACACTTGATTTCTTCGACGTTGCCCGTTTTGCGGTCTTTTACTTTTACGATACAGCCTTTACCGGAGGTATCTACACTTTCTACAGCTGAATTGCCCATCACCCGGATGCCTTTTTTGCTGTAGACTTTGCCCAATTCTTTGGAAATGTCGGAATCTTCACGGGGCAACAAGCCTTGTTCCATAAATTCCACAATGGTGACCTCGGTGCCGATGGCAGCGTACACATAAGCAAATTCCACCCCGATCGCACCAGCTCCGATCACAACCATACTTTTTGGCTGTTTTTCCAGCACCATTGCTTTACGGTAGTCGATGACTTTTTCACCATCGATCGGTACGTTCGGCAAACCCTTGGCGCGGCCACCAGTGGCTATGATGATGCTAGTGGCAGTGTACAGGGTTTTTGCTCCTTGAGCATCGGTCACCTCCACTTCTTTGTTGGCGGTCAAAGCACCATTTCCGGTGATGACAGTAATTTTATTTTTTTTCATCAAAAAACTGATCCCCTTGCTCATGCCATCCGCTACACCACGGCTGCGTTTGACGATGCTTTCCCAATCAGCTTTGGCACTGCCGACTTTGATGCCATAATCTTCAGCATGTTGAATGTATTCAAAAACCTGAGCACTTTTGATGAGTGCTTTAGTGGGAATGCAACCCCAGTTGAGGCATATCCCGCCTAATGATTCACGTTCGACCACGGCCACTTTCAAACCCAATTGAGACGCACGAATGGCGGCAACATAACCACCAGGACCGGTGCCGATAACGATAAGATCAAAATTCATGATGACAGGTTGAATTAATGTAAAGTAGAGTTTGTTGAGCGGATAGGGTTACTTTGGCCCTTTTCGCACCGCGAAGATAGATACTTAGCAGTATATACAAAACAAAAACTCCGCTGACCTGGTTGGGTAGCGGAGCGAATTTACTAACTTACTGATACTTAATATGGTGGCATAACAGCATCATCCTGCTTAGGAGACGGTTACGGGAGCCTCAAATGAAATGGTAATTATTCCGTGGGATGATCGGGGAAAATCCCAGCGATAGGCCAATTGCGCAACGAAATTGAACGTCGTTGACTACGGTAGGACACTATGAGGATGCTAGGTGTTGTTGAATACTGCATTTCCCGACTATTCGCTTAATCAAATTGATAGATAAGTTTGCGACTAAAACTTCATCAAAATTAGAAAAAGCCTGGGGCGAAGTCAAGTTTTTTAAGTGCAAATTTGTCAGTTCAGGTTTTGCTGTAGTCTGTCATTTTTTTGCTTAAAAAACTGATCTATAGGAAATTACGAATGTCATTTCTGTTTAAAAGCGGAAAAATAATATTAATTTAAGCGACAACTGACTGATTGTGAGTGCTTTGGTTTTTTCGACGAACGGAAAACTCCTAAGTTGGGTAGTTGGAAAGGACAATAATCAGGTAAACCCTGTCATTGCTGGTGATGCGGTCGATTTTGGTGTAAAAACCACCTTCTAAAACTTTGGTTTCGGCGAGGCGAATGTCATCTTTTTGCGCCCTGATCATCATGACCCAATTGCTCAATGGCATGAGTTGTGGGTCCAAAACTGCCAAAGCTGCCAAATTCAAAATGGCTTGATCGGTCCAAAAGGCGGCATCGTCCTGGCTGGGTTTTTCTTTCAGTTCAAAGCGGAACTCCTGGCGAATTTTTTCGCACCCACTTTGTAAAATGTTCAGCGTTTTTCCATTGGCAAACTTGACAAATTCTTCACTTTCTATCCCGTTCACTGCAAACTTGTGCTCTGCAACACCCCGCATGCCCTTCCGCAACATCGCTTGTGGTTTGGTTTGGCAATCCGTTTCTTTGTTTCCGGCATTTTGGCAGGCACTAAGCGCTAGGAGTAGGAAGAGGGTGATGAGTCGAAGCATAGGAAATGATGAGTAATGAGTGGTGAGTGATGAGTGATAAGTGATGAGTGATGAGTGATGAGTGATGCTACCGCAGGGACTTAGACAGAGAGTGTCCAATCAACTTAGACAAGATTCTTGTCAAAAACACTGCGGTAGCATCATTCATCTCTCACCATTCATCAGTGTATTTTACCAGCATGGCGCCCTTCGGATCACCATAAATAAAATAGGCCTCCAAGTTAGGCAGAGATTCGATCAGTGCCAAACCTTTTTCCAAACCCAGTACCATACAAACGGTGGCATAGGCATCAGCGGTCATCGCATCGGGTGCGATAACGGTGGCGCTGAGGAGTTTGCTGCGTTCAGGAAATCCGGTTTTGGGATTGATGGTATGGCTGTATTTTTCCCCTTTAACGGAATAGTATTTGCGGTAATTGCCCGAGGTTGCCAAAGCTTGGTCGTGGAGCGGCACTGTTGTTTGGATGTCACTGCTTTCGGCTCCTTCCTTGGGCGTGGTGATGCCCAGTACCCAGTCTTTGCCTTGTGGATTTTGCCCTTTGGCCAAGACCTCGCCACCAATGTCGATCAAATAATGGTAAATCCGTTTGGATGCCAATACCCGACCCAATTCATCTACTGCATATCCCGGAGCGATGGCGTTGAAATCCAATTTGATGCCCGGCACTTGTTTGCGAATGAGTACCGAGTCTGCCCGGGTCGTCCAGTTGAGTTTGGACATGCCCACCAAATCGAGCAAGGCTTTGATTTTTGTGCTATCTACCTCTGTGACGGGCTTGGAGCCTGTATAGCCAAAGCCCCAATAATTGACCAATGGAGCTACGGTAGGATCAAAAGCTCCCTCACTACTACGGTACACTTCGGCACTTTTGTTGAGATTGGTCAAAAAATGGCGTGCACTCGTTGAAACGTAGAATTGAACAGCGGTAGATTGATTAAAAGCGGAAATGAGCGAGGTACTGTCATAAGTGGACAATTCTGCATTCAAGTCAGCCAGGCTTTTTTCAATCTCGGCTTGGATGTCGCGATCCAGGGTGTCTTGATAAGTGATGCGGTAATAAGTCCCCATCGTTTGCCCTTCGATGGTACGGTATCCATTGTTCGATTCTGTTTTTTGCTGTGGGGTGTTGCAGGCAAAAAACAGGAGCATTATTCCGAATAAAAAGGTAGTTCTCATTTAGTCCAGCGATTTACGGATTTGGGCATCCAGAGAATACCAGCCGGGACCCATCAAGAAGATGACCACATAAGGCACCAGGTAAGTGATGGCGTGTTCTCGCTCGACAAAGGGCTGCCCATTGTGCCCGTAGGTAATGGCCATGACCATGTTGAAAATAAGTGGAATACAAGCCAGGCGGGTATACAAACCTAGGGCAATCAGCGCCGCACAAAACACTTCAGCAAATACGGATAGTGCCAGGGTAGCTTGATCACCGATGCCGAAAGGATCGAGAAACTGCACCGGGTATTCGGTCAGCAATTGTAAAAACTTGCTTTTTCCCCACAAGCCCATCATCAGCCCACCAAAGGCCAATCTGAGCAAAAGCAAGGCTAAATCGTAATTTCTTCCACTTTTCATTTCGCTTTGAGTAAATTTGACCCGCCTAAAAATAAGGTTAAAGCAGGAGGTTTTTCATTTGCCTCCAAATTTTAGCCAATATATTCCAATTTTACGCATGCAAGGTATTCGACTCAGTGACAATTTACTTTATTTCTGCGCTGCTTTTTTGCTGCTCATCGGATACCTTTTGAATTTGGGGGTGCAACCCTTGTACCTGGAAGAACCGCGCCGAACCATTGTAGCGATGGAATTGCTGGCAAATCAAAACCTCTGGGTGCCCACCCTGATCGGAGAATATTACTACAACAAACCGCCGTTGTACAATTGGTTGCTTCTCTTTTTTGTTAAAATCTTTGGCGGATTCGATGAATTTGGACTGCGATTGCCTACTGTTTTGTCCAGCTTTGGGATCTCTGCTTTGATGTATGCTGCTGCAAAACGCTATTGGCAGGATGTTTCCATGGCTATGCTCAGCGCCTTGTTGTTTTTGACAGCGGCGGGGGTGTTGTTGTTCTTCTCGATGTTGGCGGAGATCGATTTGTTTTATTCCCTGATCGTGTTCAGTGGCATTTTGGCCATTTATCATTTTGGGGAAAAGGAGCGCTACTGGCCCTTGTTTTTGTTGGTGTATTTGAGCTGTGCGCTGGGCGTTTTGACCAAGGGATTGCCTTCCTTCGTGTTTACGGCTGTTTCTTTACTGGTGTATTTTATTGATAAAAAACGTTTTAAGGTATTGTTTTATCCAGCTCACTTTGCTGGGATCGCACTGCTGGGTATTCTGCTTTTTGCCTACTATTCCCAATATGCTCAATACCATGATTTGAGTAGGGTTTGGACGCGAATGCTCACGGAATCCGGCGATCGGACGGTCGTGAGTAATTCGTTGGGCGACTTTGTCAGCCATTTGGTGCTTTTTCCCCTGAATTGGGTTGGAGACATGGCCCCGGCTAGCTTTTTGCTGCTTTTCCTGTGGCGCAAAGACTGGAAAACAGTCTTGTTTAAACAAAATTCCTTTGTACGCTTTTGCACCCTGATGCTGCTGTTTAACGCTTTACCTTACTGGATTTCACCCGGTACACGAATGCGCTATGTATACATGTTGTACCCGATCGCTTGTTTGATTTTGGCTTGGGTGTATACACAAAGGGCTGGGGCAGCAGCTTGGACAGGACGAGCTTTTCGCAGCTTGGTTCTGGTGATTTTGGCCATCTTGGCTTTGGGTAACTGGGCCTTGCCTGAGTTGCCTGAATTGCAGTTTATGCGCAGCAGCGCTTTTGCCTGGGCCATGAGTACTTCGATAATACTGGGCTTATTAACCTGGTTTGTTTGGAAAAAACCACAGTTTACACTCCCTTTTTTACTACTTGCTTTTGCTGTCGTGCGAATTGTATTCGACGGCACGGTACTGCCTCAACGCAATAACGAAAGTGGTGCACAACGGGATCGAGCACTGGCTAAAAAAATTGATCAAATCGTGGGTGATGCGCCCCTCTACACGGCCTACCAGGAAAAAGTGGTAGCCTATACAACGATTGTGTATTTAAACCGTTTGCGCCCTAGGGTGGTCCAACGCAAAGACCACCTGAAAAAGGGTGCCTACTACCTGGTGCCGCTCAGGAGAGCACCCAAAAATGTGGAAATTCTCCTGACTACGGTGTATGGAGAAAAGACAAAAGCACTGATAAAGTTATGAAAGAAGCCATCAAACAATTCATCAAGAAACTGCCGATTGCTTTCACGCAAAATCAGCGCTACGATCGCCAAACCAAGGCCGTGATTCAAAAGGTATGCAAGGCCGATAGCACTTGTGTAGATGTAGGTTGCCATAAGGGTGAGGTTTTAGATGTAATGTTGCAGGCAGCACCACAAGGCCAACACTATGGCTTTGAACCCATTCCATTTATGTTTCAAGCTTTAAAAGCCAAGTACCAGGGGCAAAATTGTGAGATTTTGGACATCGCTCTGAGCAACCAGACTGGTGAGGCAACATTTAATTTTGTCGTATCTAACCCTTCTTACAGCGGCTTGCGCAAGCGAAAATACGACCGGGAAGGAGAAGAAGATACAACGATTACAGTGCGCACCGCTAAACTGGATGAGGTTTTGCCGGCCAATCAAAAAGTTGACCTGATCAAAATAGATGTGGAAGGGGGGGAAATGTTGGTGCTGGAAGGGGCGAGGCAAACTTTGCTCCAAAAGCGCCCGGTAGTTTTGTTCGAGCATGGTTTGGGGGCTTCGGATTATTATGGAGCTGGGCCGGAGCAAGTTTTTACCTATTTCACCGAATGTGGGTATACCATTAGTACTTTGAAAGCCTGGTTGAATGGGGAGGGGGCTTTAGATCAAAAAAGCTTTGAGCGGCATTTTTTTGAAAAGTTGAATTATTTCTTCATCGCCAACCCTAAAAATTAACCCTATCTTGTTGCGCGGTTAGCTTTGTTTTGACCGTCTACCACTTAACATTAGCACAAAAGTTCCAATGCAAGCACCTAAGTCCCTGCTCAGTCTTTTCCTTTGTTGGGCAATCCTCTTTTCAGCCCTGTTTCTTTATTTTCCACGTTGGAAAAACTACTACGCGGAAGCGACCATAGGTTGGGACGTCACTGGGTATTACTACTATTTGCCCGCCCTTTTTATCTACAAGGACATTAAGCAGGTGCATTTTAGAGATCAAATCACCCAGCAATACCGGCCTACTCCCGATTTTCAACAAGCTTTTTTGCATCCCAGTGGAAACTATGTGATGAAGTATTCCCTGGGACAGGCCGTATTGTATTCACCCTTTTTCCTGATTGCCCATACCTGGGCTTCGCTGAGTGATGCCCATCCGGCGGATGGTTTTTCTTTTCCCTATCAGTTTATGCTCGCTTTCGGAGGTTTGTTGGTGGCGTTTTTGGGGCTATTGGTGTTGAGGAGGGTTTTGTTGCGATTCTTTAGCGATCTGGCAACAGGGATTACCTTGATTTTATTGGTTTATGGCACCAATTACCTCGAATATGGCAGCATCACGGGGTCGATGACGCACAACTATCTTTTTACCTTGTACGCCTTGTTGCTGGCGGTGACCATTCGTTTTTACGAAAAACCGAGTTATCTCAAGGCAGTGGGTATTGGTTTGGTAGTTGGTTTGGCCGCATTAGTGCGCCCTACGGAAATCATCAGCGCCTTGATTCCCTTGCTGTGGTCGTTTAATTTGCCGTTGAAAAGTGGATTGCTTGAAAAGTGGCAATTCGTTAAAGACAAATTCCGCTACCTGGCAGTAGCCGTCATCGTATGCGGATTGGTAGGCTCGCTGCAATTGATCTACTGGAAATATGTCTCTGGCGATTGGTTTGTGTACAGCTATCAGGAAGAAGGATTTAGTTGGCTGCGGCCACACATCTGGGATTGTTTGTTTAGCTATCGCGCGGGATGGTTGGTCTATACGCCGATTATGGCTTTTTCTCTGATTGGATTCAGTCAATTGTCCAAACAGCATCGAACACTTTTCCCAGGTTTATTGGCCTTTAGCCTGTTGTTCATGTACATCGCTTTTGCCTGGGACATTTGGTGGTACGGGGGGAGTTTGGGGCAAAGGGCGATGGTGCAGGCTTATCCGATTTTGGCTTTTCCCTTGACTGCATTTGTGGAAGCGAGTTTAAAAAGTCGGATTTGGAAATATGTTTTTGGCGCAATAGCCCTGGTTTTTGTGTACATCAACCTCTGGTGGATCCACCAGGCCCACTGGGGCGGCTTGTTTGTTCCCGAACAGGTGAATCGGGCTTATTATTGGAATGTGTTGGGACGCTTTAAAAAAGCCGATACTGAAACCCTTAAACTACTGGATACCAACGAATCTGGCTATTATGGCGTACGCAAAGATGTACGGCAATTGGTGTATGAAAATTTTGAACAGGATACTTCGACTGCCGTTTGTGATTTGCCACCTATCGAAGGGCAGCGCAGTGCCTGTTTGAACGCAAGTGTACAAAGCCTGGCCTCATACTCAGTTCCCTTTGTTAACGGAGATGCAGGCTGGCTGCGGGCCAGTGGCACTTTTCGCTGCCGCACCAAGGATTGGAACATTTGGTCAAGCCCACAATTGTTGCTGATCTTTTACAATGGTGAGGAAATCCTGAAAGCGGAACAAATCCGAGTGTACCGCTTCCTCAACGACGGAGAAACCAAAACTTTATTTTTTGACATCAAAGCCCCCAAGGCATCATTTGACCGGGTCGGCGTATCCGTTTGGAATGGGGGAGGGGTAATGCCAATTCTGGTAGACGAACTTAAATTGGAAGCTTTTAATGAACAATAATGCTGTGGTGATCAAAAAACTGTCGATTGTAGTGCCCGCTTACAATGAGGGCAAAACCATCCACCTGATTCTGGATAAAATTGCTGCGGTAAGCTTGATCAATGGCATTGAAAAGGAGATCATTTTGGTCAACGATTGTTCCAAGGACGATACCGAGGCGGCGGTGGTTAGGTTCAAAAATCAACACCCTGAACTCAACCTGCAATATTACAAGCACGAGGTCAATGCGGGCAAAGGCGCTGCGCTACACACCGGAATCCAGCGTGCCACGGGCGATTACCTGATCATTCAGGATGCCGATCTGGAATACGATCCGGATGAATACAACGACTTGCTGAAACCCGTGCTGAAAGGTTTTGCCGATGTGGTGTACGGTTCACGTTTTATGGGCAGTAAACCCCACCGCATCCTGTTCTTTTGGCACTCAATTGGCAATAAATTCCTGACCTTTCTCTCCAATTTTTTCAGCAACCTCAACCTGACTGATATGGAGACTTGTTATAAATTGTTCAATACCAAGGTAGTGCAGGGATTGAATCTGGTGGAGAAAAGATTCGGTTTTGAACCCGAAGTAACGGCCAAGATTGCCCGCATTAAAGGTGTTCGCATCTACGAAGTGGGCATTTCCTACTATGGACGCACTTACGAAGAGGGCAAAAAAATTGGCTGGAAGGATGGCTTTCGGGCGATTTATTGTATTTTGAAATATGGATTGTTTAAAGCTAATTGAAGTAGTTATGAGATATACCACACCTGTGATTGTTCTTTTTTTAGTATTCACAATAGCGTTTGCTTGTAAAAAAGAAGCAAACGCCCTAGGTGAATTTGCCTTCTTGAACGATTTTGAAGGTCAATTTGGGTACAATCCCCATGTATCCTTAGGCAAAGTGAGCCACAGTGGCAAAGCCTTTTGCCGGATGAGCAATGCCTTGGAATTTAGCCCGGCATTTATCCAGCAGTTTAAAAATATATCCGCCGTGAAATTTTCCAAAGTACGCTTTAGTGCTTACGTTCTGATTCCCGATGCGGGTACTGCTGCGGCTTTGGTGGTTCAGGTCTGGAGCCCTGAAAACACTCCGCTCAAAGTGGATCAGGTCAATGTATTGGGGAGTGAAATGGGCACCAACCGCTGGAAACAATTGGTGCTGGAAATGCCCCTAAAGGATCTGCTCGCTCCTGAAAATCAAGTGCGTTGCTTTATTCACAATCCCGGTCTGCAGAACGTTTATGTGGACGATTGTCTGGTGGAATTTTTGCCTTAACTTTACATTGTTAACTTGAGGATCATGACCCAACATAAAGGTTTAGGCCTGCTGTTTACCATTTTGCTTTCGGCTACGGCCTTGTTTTTCCATTATCGGCCCTACCTCACGGATCCCGATAATACTTTCTTTAATTTGTATGGAGATGGGTATAAGAACTACTTCACCGTTTATTACCACATCAAACATGACGCCACTTACACGCATTTCGAGGGGATGAACTATCCCTACGGGGAACACATCATGTATACGGATTGCCAACCCATATTGGCCAATACCCTGAAATTCATCAGCCAAAACATTGTCGACATTTCTGAGCATACCATTGCGATCATGAACATCGCGATTGTACTCTCTTTTTTACTTTGTGCAGTCTTGTTGTATTTGATTTTGACCAAATTGAAAGTAGCACCCTGGTTTGCGACACTGGCTGCACTGGGCATTATGTTGATGTCACCACAGCATTTTAGGCCAATTGCACACTATGCCTTGTCTTATGGCTTTGTGATTCCTTTGATTATTTATTTGTTGTTGCG
>JAIXOO010000019.1 GCA_027486765.1 Saprospiraceae bacterium | reverse complement strand
GTGGTCAACAACTAATGAGGGTTGAGGAGGTTGAGGGAAGTTGAGAAGGTTGAGGCTCCGCGAGCGACGTTGACGCGTCCTTGTCAAAGTCGCTCGCGGAGCCTCAACCTCTCTCAACCTTCTCAACCTTCTCAACTACAATTTTTTATGAAAAGCATCTATATCATCCGACACGGCGAAACTGACCTCAACCGCAATGGCATCGTACAAGGCAGCGGCGTAGATACCCATTTGAACGAATTGGGGCGACAACAGGCCCAGGCATTTTATCAACTTTATGCCGATTTGCCTTTTGAAGTGGTGCTTACTTCGGCCCTGCGCCGCACCCACCAAACGGTACAGGGTTTCATTGAATCCGGGATTCCTTGGGAGCAATGGGCGGAAATCAACGAGATCAGCTGGGGCATCCACGAGGGGCAACAAAGTACGCCTCAAATGCACGAAGAATACGCAACCCTGGTAAGGAACTGGAAGGCAGAAAATTACGATGCCAAAATTGATGGCGGAGAAAGTGCCCAGGAATTGGCGAATCGGATGCACCATTTTGTGGAACAGCTCAAGAGCCGCCCAGAAAAACAGATTTTGGTATGTAGCCACGGTCGAGCCATGCGTTGCCTGATGTGTGTCCTCAAGGGCAAACCACTGTACCAGATGGATCACTTCAAACATGCCAATACCGGCTTGTACAAGTTGAGCTACGATGGTGAAAGTTTTCATTTTGAACTGGAAAATGACCTAAGCCACCTGGAAAACATTCCCAGCCTCTAGGTCTTATCAACATAAACATGAAGGAGAAAATTCGGGTTACCGCAGTGAGTTATTTGAATACCAAGCCATTGCTTTATGGTTTATTCAAAAGTCCCGTGGCGGCGGAATTGGACTTGAAGCTGGACATTCCTTCCGTTTGTGCAGAAAAACTGCGGAGTGGACAGGCTGATTTGGGCTTGGTTCCGGTAGCCATTCTACCCGAATTGACTCAGGCTTACATCGTTTCTGATTATTGCATTGGTGCAGAGGGTGAGGTCAAAACGGTGTGCATCTACGCCGAAAAACCATTGGAAGAACTCAAGACCATTTATCTGGATTACCACTCGCGTACTTCGGTGGAGTTGGCGCGGATTTTGGTCCGCGAATATTGGAAGGTGGATGCAGAATTGCTTCCGGCCAAACCCGGTTTTGAGAACAAAATCCAAGGCGACACGGGAGCCTTGCTGATTGGCGACCGCACGATGGGCCTTGATTTGAAATACCCTTACGTGTATGACCTGGGTGAAGCCTGGCTGCAACACACGGGCTTGCCTTTTGTATTTGCGGCCTGGGTCAGCACTAAGCCACTCGATCCAGCCTTTATCCAACGATTCAATGCAGCGCTAAAAAACGGACTGGACTACATTCCCGAGCTGATTTACCTACTACCCACTCAGCCCGATTTTGACCTGAGTACCTATTTCACCAAATACATCAGCTATCCATTAACTGAAGGCAAAAGGGCAGCACTGCGTTTGTTTTTGGAAAAAATCAATCCAGAAGCGCAAAACCACATTCAGTTTTTTCAGGAAGAAGCACCAGCCGTAGTGGCTGCATACTGATGATTGTCGCCACCCCACCGTTTCCGCAGCTTCTCCACAACCAAAAAGGGCCTAACTCCGTTTGTACCTTTGATGAAAGCGAAAATTTGTCACTCTACATTCGTACCTCGTCATTCCTTTACACCAACATCAATCATCAATGAAGAACAAACTTTTTGCCCTGAGTTTGGGTTTCTTATTCTTTGCGAGCGCTTGTCAAAATCAGGCTCGCATCAACGCACAAACCAAAGATATGAAAACAGATCAAATTGCCACTACTGATAAAGAATCCATCACCCTAGCTGGAGGCTGCTTTTGGTGTGTAGAGGCGATTTACCAGGATGTGGAAGGGGTTTATGCCACTGTATCGGGTTATTCTGGCGGCTCCGACATCGACGCCAATTACAAAGCAGTTTGCTCAGGTATGACTGGCCACGCCGAGGTCGTACAGGTGACTTTTAACCCCAAAATCATCGCACTGGAAGACATCCTGCGCATTTTTTGGAGTACCCACGATCCTACGACACTCAATCGCCAAGGTGCAGATGTAGGAACCCAGTACCGTTCGGCCATTTTTTATCTGGATGATCGCCAAAAAACAATCGCGGAAAAGTCAATCAAAGAGGTTGCTTCTACTTTATGGGACGACCCAATCGTGACTACGCTGGAGCCACTGGTCGATTTTTATCCTGCCGAGGATTACCACCAGGATTATTACACCTTGGTGGGGAATCGGAATTCCTATTGCACTTTTGTGATTACGCCAAAGGTGACGAAGTTTCGGAAGGAGTTTGCGGACAAGTTGAAGAAGAAGAATTAGTGGGTCACAGCGCGATATTTTTTTAACACAAAGGAAAAACAAAGGACCCAAAGCAAAGCGTCGTCAACGTCTAAGCAGTGGGGCAAAAATAAGCAATCATTTTTCCTGAGCCAGAGGATTAGATAAGACGCTTGAAATGAAACGTTTACTTATCCAATCCTCTGGCAAAATGATCACTTATTTTTTTATCGCCCATAACTTTGTGTCCTTTGTGTACCTTGTTTTTTCCTTTGTGCTAAACAATGTTGTCGCTTTGGTCTTTTTTGGAAAAATCAAGACTATTGCAAATCAACATGGCTCATTTTGTCGCGTCCACTACCACCCAAAGTTCGCTCGACTTGATGCTCATGGTTCCCCGAATGGCGTCCATAGTCGCCTTGTAATCCTTGTTTGGATAGACCTTTTTAAAGGCCGTCTCAATGTAGTTACTCGTTTCCGCCTTGAGCATATCATCCAGAGAATTGGTCCCGATGATGCGGTAATAATTGCCAACTTCGGGATTGTAGGGATACATAATGCTGCCAAAGGTCCAGCTGGCAATACTCCCCATTTTCGTGGCGGCTTCAAATACAGGTTTCATCATTTTTTCGTGCTGTGCCAGCTCTGCGCCTTTACCTGGGAAGGTTTGCAGGTTCGTGATTTTCATAAAATCAGCACCAGGGGTGACACATTCGGTCATGCAGTAAAGTCTCGTAGCAACCAGGTCGCGGGTTTTTTCGGTGTTGTCGGCAATGGCCAGGTCCTCTTTGCTCATACCTTTGGTGATGTAGTCCCAGGTCATTTTGCCAGCTTCTTCCAGTTCTTTGCCACTCTTGAAGCGGGTAACGGTCATGTAGTCGTACTCGGCGTTGGTGCCGCTGGGATAGATGCTGCGGTACAAAGTCCAGCCTAGGATTTTGCCTTCGTCCTTGCGGCGTTGGTGAACGGCTTTCCAAACTTGTTCCACTTTCAGGTAATCGTCCCACATTCCGGGCATTACTTTCATGTATTCGCGCTGGATGTAGACGGGCTCAGTAGCAGTTGGCGTTTGGGCTTTCACCTTGGCTGAGACGAGACAGTACAGGGCAATCAAAGCCAAGACTTTGATCGGTAAAAAGAAGGATTTGGTGTTTCTCATGGTAACGAATTTATTGATTTTGTTAATGATAGAACAAAGGTGCAGCCAATGGGAAAGGGGTACATCCACATCTTGATGTAGTCAGGTAAACGTATTGTGTGATAAACTCAGGCCGAACAGGTAATTTTGTGGAGAATATGTATTTTGCAGCCTACAATCAAATAGTAGAATCAATGGAAGAGATCATCAAAGAAATTGCCGAATTATTAGATATACAGGAGGTGGTGTTTTTACACAAAGAGACCCATGAAATTCTGGCTTATCCCATTGCGGATGGGCCTACGGATGAAGAGTTCGACTACATTGAGCAGGAGGTTATGGAAGTAATCCATGCCAATCCAGACAGCTACATCCGTTTTGATCCGCCTAATTCTGATGAGTCTTTTGAAATGATGGAGTTGTTTGTAGAGACTTTAAAAAATGCGCAGCTGCAAGCCCGGTTATTGGATGCATTAGCCTCACGGAAGCCTTTCCGCAACTTTCGGAATGCCATTCAGAGCGAAGAAATAGAAGATGACTGGTACACCTATAAGGATGCTTATTTGCAGATGCTTGTCCGTGATAGGTTATAAATTTTAGGCTGTTTTTATACCTGCGGCTATCTCCAGCCCCAGCTCCGCAATGCTCTGCTCCCGCATTTCCACCTTGCGGATTTTCCCGGTAACCGTCATCGGAAAACCATCGGTGAAACGGACGTACTGGGGAATTTTGTAGTGGGCGATCTGCCCCTGGCAATAAGCCTGCACTTCTTCAACACTCAGCGTCTCACCCTCTTTTACCCGAATCCAGGCCATCACCGCTTCCACGTATTTGGCATCCGGTACCCCAATCACCTGCACGTCGCTGATTTTGGGGTGCGTGTACAAAAACTCCTCGATCTCGCGGGGATAGATGTTTTCTCCACCCCGAATGATCATGTCCTTGATGCGGCCCACGATTTTGACGTAGCCTTCTTCGTCCATCGTGGCCAAATCACCCGTGTGCATCCAGCGGGCTTTGTCGATGGCATTTTTGGTGGAGATTTCATTGTTCCAGTACCCCAGCATCACGCTATAGCCTCGGGTACAGAGCTCACCAGGAGTACCGCGTGGAACGGTGCGCCCGGTTTCGGGGTCGATGATTTTGACTTCCAGGTGAGGGTGGATTTGCCCTACAGTGCTGACTTGTTTTTCGAGCGGCGTGCCTACCCGCGTTTGGGTGCTTACCGGGCTGGTTTCGGTCATGCCGTAGGCAATTTCCATTTCAGCTACGTGCATCAGGCTTTGCACCTTTTTCATCACCTCGATGGGGCAAGGTGAGCCCGCCATAATGCCCGTCCGTAAGCTAGTCAGATTGTATTGGGCAAAATCGGGCAAGTCCAATTCGGCGATAAACATCGTGGGGACACCAAAAATCCCGGTAGCTTTTTCCCGTTCCACCGCCGCCAAAGTGCTGGCCGGATCAAACCCCTCGCTCGGATAAATCATAGCGGCCCCGTGCGTCACGCAACCTAAATTTCCCATCACCATGCCAAAGCAGTGGTAAAGTGGCACCGGAATGACCAGTCGATCTTTCTCCGTAAAATTCATCAACTCCGCCACAAAGTAGCCATTGTTCAAAATATTGTGGTGGCTGAGGGTGGCACCTTTGGGGAAGCCCGTAGTACCGGAAGTGTATTGGATATTGATGGGTTCATCAAAAGCCAGACTATTTTGGCGTTGACTTAATGCTTCATTGCTACTATTTTCAGCTTCCTGCAAAAAGTCATCCCAGCGCCACATGCCTGGTTTTTCGTCTTCGGCCATGCGAATAATCGTATGCAAATGAGGGGCTTTTTCCGCTTTCAATTCTCCTTTGGGGCAATGTAGCAACTCCGGGGCCAATGCAAAAAGCATCTCGGTAAAGTGGGAAGCTTTGAACTGATCAGCGATGACAATCGTGCTGCATTCCGACTGATTCAGTGCGTATTCCAATTCGTGCAGGCGGTAGCTGGGGTTGATGTTGACCAGAATGGCCCCAATTTTGGCAGTGGCAAATTGGGTGACGGTCCACTCGTAGCGATTGGGAGACCAGATGCCCACGCGATCGCCTTTTTGTACACCCAGGGCTAAAAATGCCTTGGCGCAGTCGTCAACTATTGCTTTGAACTGCTGGTAGGTGAAACGAATGTCCTGATGTTGCACGATCAAGGCATCATTATTGGGAAAACGAGCCGCAATATCGTCGAGCATGTCGCCAATGGTGATGCCGAGCAAGGGTTTGGTACTGGTACCGCTGAGGTAGCTGAGTGGAGTAGACATAACTATAAATTTGGAACAATCATTTAAATCAAGTTTCCCGGGTTTCGGAATATAAAACGTGAATATCTGGTATTTAAAGAAGAAAAATACCTAAAAATATCTTTCAAAAAAATATTGCTTCAAAATAGGAAGTTAGAAAAAACAATTGTAGGTTTGACAATTAATGATCCCAAACATTCGGACAAGACACTATACACACTTTTTAAAAGCTTTAAGGCCATTCGGTTCTTTTAAAGTTCAAGTTAAACTATTGCTTAAAACTTATCATTTCCCTTTGAAATGGACACAAGGGCAATGACTGGAATGCCTAATTGGTTTTGATTTTTTTGGCAGAAAATTCAATCGATTTCAAGTATTTTCTGGCAAAAAAATTCAATCGATTTCACGGCGGTGATTCACTGGAGGACAATGGCTTAAACCTTGTTCAAGGCTGGTGGTTTATATCCGCTTTTGATATATTTTCTCATTTAAATCCATTAACCCTATGATGCGACTAAACAAACTCGTTGTTCTAGTCCTGGCCATTTTTTGCTGCCACCTAACAGTAATTGCACAACAGGTGACGGGTAAAGTTACGGCCAATGACGGGACTCCTTTGATTGGAGTGAATATTTCCGTCAAAGAAACCAATACAGGTACCATTTCAGAACCGAATGGAACATTCCAACTTGCCGCTGCACCAGGCAATACCTTGGTTTTTAGCTACATCGGATTTGCGACTTACGAAGTTAAGCTCGGAAGTGAAAAGAATGTAGATGTCACTTTGAAAGAAGACGCTCAAAGTTTGACTGAAGTAGTTGTAACCGCGTTGGGTATCCAAAAGGAATCCAAAAAACTGGGTTATTCCGTAACAGCGGTGAATACTGAGCAGCTCACCCAAAACAGGACGACCAACGTGATGGAGTCGCTGGAAGGGCGGGTGGCTGGTTTGAATATTACCCCTCCGGCAGCCGGTGCAGGATCCAGTATGCAGATACGTTTAAGGGGCCAAGCTGCGTTTGCAGGAGCAAACAATGCCCCCCTGATTGTCATCAACGGCCTTCCGATTGATCAGGGTGCACGAGGTGTGAATGGTTTGGGAAACCCTCGTGACCTCGGTGATAACTTGTCAAACATTAACCCGGATGACATAGAAAGTATGACCGTGTTGAAGGGCGCAACTGCAGCGGCAATTTATGGGGCCAGAGCCGCCAATGGGGCCATCATCATCACGACCAAATCTGGCCGAAAAAATCAGGGTATTGGTGTGGAATACAGTTCCAATTACTCGTCCCAACAGCCACTCAATTTCTTTGACTTCCAAACGGAATACGGCCAAGGTACCGGAGGAAAACGACCTACTAGCGGTGCAAATGCCGCCACTACTGGTCATTTTGCCTGGGGTGAGCGCTTAGATGGAGCTCCCACTCCCATTTTTGATGGTACGCTGCAACCTTACTCGGCTAATCCAGACAATCTTTTTGGCTTTTTACAAACAGGAACAGACTTCACGAATACAATTGCACTATCTGGTGGTGGGGCCAATGGAAGCTTCAGGGCTTCATTTTCCAATACGGATGCGGAAGGGATCACCCCGAACAATGAGTACAAAAGAAAGATTGCCAATGTAGGGATCAATCACAACGTTACCAAAAAACTCAAGCTGCTGTTGAACATCAACTACACCAATGAAACGCAAATTAATCCACCACAAATCGGTACACAGGGCCCAGGGGCGGTAAACTTCTTTACCAGATTGGCTACATCCATTCCACTCTCCGCTTTGAAAAATAGTGCTGTAGCGGCAAATGGAACGGAGACCCTGACTTCCGGTTTTCAGGGTACTTTGCTAAACCCCTACTATGCTTTAGCAGTGGGTCAACGCTATCAAACCCAGCGAGATCGTTTTTTGTCAACCGCTACTTTAAGATATGACCTGACCGATTGGTTGTATGTACAGGGCAGGTACAACTATGACTTTGCCCTTACTTTTACCGAGTCTCACGATCCAGGTGGAATAGGCACCAGCGTACCAACCAATGCGGACGGTACGTATAAAGGAGCCTACAATTTATCAGAAAACAAAGGCACGGATGTGAATGCTGATTTCCTGGTCGGTGGTGGCAAAGAGTTTGGTAAGTTTTCTTTTGACGCCAATTTTGGTGGCAACACCTGGAGGGTTAAGAATAATGGCTTTAATCAAGGAACGACAAACTTTATTGTCCGTGATCTCTATTCCATCGGCAACGGTAGCGTGCGCAGCCAAGGGTATGGTTTTTCCCAATACAGAGTGAATTCGCTGTATGGCTGGGCCGAACTCGGATACAATAATTTGCTCTACCTCAACTTTACTGGCAGACAAGATTGGTTCTCCGTCTTGAATCCAGAGGACAACAGCGAGTTGTACCAATCCATTTCGGGTAGTTTTATTTTCTCCGAGTTATTAAAAAACCAGAAATGGCTTTCCTACGGCAAGCTGAGGGCTTCCTGGGCAGAAGTGGGCAGTTCAAACGGGGTGAATCCCTATGATGGTGTGCTGACTTATGGGATCAGTCAAAACCAGTTTCAAGGCCAAACGACGGCTGGTATTTCCGGAACGAATGCACCAAACCGGTTTTTGCGGCCATTTAGTGTAGAAGAGAAAGAAATTGGTCTTGAAATGAGGATGTTTGGCAATCGGGTAACGCTGGACATTTCCGCTTTTGAAAAAATAACCACCGATCAGGTATTGGATGTTCAATTGTCCAACACATCTGGATACAACAGTTCGAAGGAAAATCTTGGTTCCTTAAAAAACAGTGGATTGGAATTCATGCTTGAATTTAAACCCATCCAAACCCCAAATTTCAGTTGGACAAGTTCTTGGAACCATGCCTTCCTGGCTACAAAAGTGCTTTCGGTTGGAGCACCAAGTGACATCATTGTGGTCAACTGGGGAGCTACTGGAAATGAGTTTATTGGACAACTTCGGTATGTAGAAGGGCTACCGATGAACCAGGTTTATGCAAGAACCTATTTAAAAAATGCAGCAGGCCAAATTCTCCTTACCGACCAGGGGCGTTTAATCCCATCTGCTGACTACGTAAGTTTTGGTAGCTCGATTCCTAAACACACCGGTGGTTGGAATAATACATTTAGCTACAAAAACCTGAGTCTCGCCGTTCATTTTGATTACAAATTGGGTGGGGTCGTTATCTCTTCTACTGCCTTAAATGCGAACAGACAAGGACATTCCAAGCAGTCATTGGTTGGTCGTAGAGAGGGAGAAAAGGGTGTTGTCTTCCCCGGTGTTTACAGATCAAGCGAAAAGCCCAATACCACTGCGGTTGATCCGGCTCAATTCTATGCGGACTACCGGAACAATCAAATGGGCGACATCGTGACCTTTAAGTCTGATTTTGTCAAGCTGAGAAACGTATCGCTATCCTATAATCTTACCGATCTGATGCGGAAATCAAAGGTCCTTGGATTCATTAAGGGACTCTCGGTGACGGCTTCTTGCCGAAATGTGGCACTGCTTTACAAGGATATACCTGACCTCGATCCAGAAGCCATCCAATCTTCGGGAGACTTCCGGTCTGGCTATGAGAATACCTCGCTGCCAACCACCCGCAATTTCAATTTTAGTCTTAATGCCAAATTCTAATGACTATGAAAAAGATTAAAGGACTTTTGCTGATAAGCGCCATCTTCTTCTTGCTGGGAGGATGTGACAAGGATTTTATCGAATTGAACACAAATCCTTATGCCGTAACTGATCTTGATCCAGCGCTTTTGTTTGCTGGAGCTCAACGTTCACACCTGGGTGGATGGGAAACAGAACATACCATCGTTCAGCACTTTGTGAACCCCTTCAACTCGGGTGCAACGCTTGGCCCGAATTTTAATGCCGACATCGACAATTTCAACAATGGAAAATGGGACGGTTCTTATCCCAACATCATCAAAAACCTGGTACAAGCGCTCTCACTTTTGGAAGGGAGCGATCGGGTCAACTTACGCAGCATGTTGCGCATTTGGAAGGCCCAGGTGTATATGGGTTTGGTCGACACCCATGCGGATATTCCTTACTTCAACGCCGGACAAGCCTTTCTCAAAGGAAGTGAGTTTTTCTACCCAGCCTACGACGATGATGCAGCCATATATGCTGATTTGGAAAAAGAACTCAAGGAGGCGATTGCGGCTCTGAATCCTGGTGGCGACTTTGTTGCAGCAGATCTCTTTTTTGGGGCGAATGGATCAGCTAAAAGCACTACAGCCACCGCACAGGTGGACAAGTGGAAAAAATTGGGCAATTCTCTGTTATTGAGATTGGGGATGCGGTATTCAAAGTTGGATGCGGCCAAAGCCAAAACAATTGTTAACGAGGCATTTAACGGCGGAGTAATGAAATCCAACGATGACAATGCCTGGGTTAAATACGATGGTACCCTCTTTACAAATGGAGCCAATGGGGGCCTGGTCAACAACAACCCTTATTTTTATTACGCCGCCGAGCCGTTAGTAGAGCAACTAAAAACAACCGCCGATCCGCGAGGGCAATTTATCGTGGCCACCTATGCCAATCCTTCCAACCCATTGGCTGATCCCAAGCCAGTTACCGATTTAGCAAGCCAGTTTGGAGTACCAGTGGGGGTAATCAATACGGATCTGACCAAGCCAGCCTATCGTGGTGCCAAAGGTGGCGGATACAACTATTCACAAATGAACGTGAGTGTGGTAGCTTCCTTAACAGCTCCCGATTTCTGGATGACTTTTTCAGAAGTATCCTTACTACTAGCTGAAGCGGCACAAAGAGGTTGGATTGCCGGAGGCGAAGCGGCTGCCAAGCAATATTACGAAGATGGCATCAAAGCAGACATCAAGCGCTACGCGCTGTATCCCAAATCATCAACCATTTCGGATGCAGATATCGCTACTTTTCTGGCCAGTCCAGGGGTAGCATACAATGCTGCTGACGCGCTCAAGTTGATCAACACTCAACTTTGGATTGCCTACATCAGAAATGGCACTCAAGCATGGGCCAATTTCAGAAGAAGTGGCTTCCCAGCTTTGAACCCAAATCGCTACAATAACCTGCTCAACGGTGGGTTTATCCGACGATTGTCTTACCCTGATTACGAATTGGCTCAAAACCGGACGAACTACCAGAATGCGGTCAAGGCCATTGGTGGAGCGGATAACCTGACGACAAGGGTATTCTGGGATAAAGAATAGGTTTTTATTTTAGTGTGTAAAAAATTAGGGGGGCAACTGCTTAGTTACCCCCCTTTCTTTTTGGATTACACTAGAACCAAGCTCATCTTTTATTCAAAAAACGGAATGCCTTGAGCCGCATATTTCTTCAAACCTTCTTCGTTGACGCTCACTCCAATACCTGGCTTGTCCGACACTTTGAGGAAGCCTTTTTCTATAAACTCCGTGCCATCAAAATTGACAATTTCTTTCCACATTGGTTCTTTGTGGTAATAAATCTGCCATTCCAGAATCATAAAATTGGGTACGGAGGCGCACACGTGTGCAGCGGCCATCGCGCCTAGGTAAGAGGCAACCATGTGCGGTGCGAAAGGCACATAGTACAAATTTGCCAGGTTCGCAATACGTTGACCTTCACCCAATCCACCTGCTTTTTGTAGATCCGGCATAACGATGTCAACTGCACCTTTTTCCAACAGGGGTCGGAAGCCATAAGCCAAATAATGGTTCTCCCCAGCACAAATTGGCGTGCTGGTTGATTTGGCGATTTCTGCATAAGCATCAACGTTTTCAGCAGGAATGGGCTCTTCTAACCACATCAGGTTCAATGGCTCCAATATTTTAGCCGCGCGCTGGCCCGTTGGAAAGTCATAACGACCGTGCATATCGGCACAAATGTCGATATTTGGCCCCACCGCTTGCCGGGCAGCAGCCATTTGGTCATACATTCTCTGGATTTCAGCGGGACCAGCAGTCCAGTTGTAGCGGTCGTACTTATTGGGATCATTGCCTTGATCGAGGTCAAATTTTACGGCTGTGAACCCCATTGCAACGGCCTCTTTTGCAGCGGTGGCAAAGTCCTCCGGCTTGGGCAATTGGTTCTGATACAGTGCGGTATCCATGTAAACCCGCACCTTGTCGCGAAACTTACCACCCAATAGCTGATAGACTGGAACGTTCAGCGCTTTCCCGGCCAAGTCCCATAAGGCAGTTTCGATTGCAGACAACACCGCGATGTACATACCGGCCTGCGCGCCTCCAAATACACCACCTTTTCTAATCTGATCGAATATCCGGTGGACGTTAAGTGGGCTTTGGTCCCTCAGCATCATGCCAAAACGTTTGGCTAGATGATAGGCACCTCCTACTGCATCCACCCCTTCTCCATATCCGACAATATCCTGATTCGTGGTTATTTTGATGAACATTCTGCCTCCACCTCTCAGGTAGGCAACTTGGACATCTTTGATTTTTAGATCAGAAGGAGCTGACAACTTAGGGTTGACGTCCACCGCATTGGTATACCCCTTGCCAAAAGTTTGGGTTAGCCCCGTAAACCCCATGGCACCAACTAGGGCGCTTTTGCTCAAAAACGAACGTCTTGAAGATGTTTTTTTCATGTTTATAGTTTAATAAATGATGATGAACTTGAACCTACCAAGTTCTAGTTTTAAGCAGTTCCTCAACCCGCTCGGGTGATACGGGAAGTTTCATTTTGTTGTCTTTCAGCCATTGAGAAAAATCTTTCTCAATTTCTTCTGACCAGCGGGTATCGATTTGCCCAGCGGTGTATTTTTTCTCCCGCAATCTTGCGTGGCCAAACATGTCTCTTAGCCGAACGATTTCGGAAGATTCAACCACTTGTTGAGCCAGGTGTGCCGGAATAAAAATTACACCACCATCTCTTGCCAACACCACGTCGCCCGGCATTACCGTAGCAGCCCCGATTCGAGTGGGCGTATTGATGCCGATCAAAGTGGTATTCAATCGGGGTACCCGGTCATTGGGGCCGATGCTACCAAAGTGGTGTGAGGGATGGTAAGTTTTGAAATAGACGGTAAAATCGGCCATTTCTTTCATTCCGTTGACGTCTCTGATCGGACCGTCATAAATAAATCCGTTACCGGATCTGCCAAGAATAGAGTTGGCCAGGTTATCGCCAACGGTTGGGCCATCAATTTCAGCGCCGTGGTGATCTACTACATACACATCGCCGGGTTGGAGCATGTCGATCGGCCAGGCATTGGGTGACAAAATGCGGCCATCGGTTTTACCTTTCTCCTGGATGGCCTTGTGGATGTCTGGCCTGCCAGGAATAAATGTGGCCGTTAAAGCTCTGCCGACCAATACTCCTTCGGGGTGGACTTGCATCCAGTTTCCTTCGTATTGATAGTTGAAACCAGCCCCCCGACAGGTCGCCCAAGCTTCTTCAAGGGTGACCGATTTCATTCTTTTTAAAATGTCGTCGGAAACTTTAGGTCTCCCATCCGCCAATCGTTCCCCTTTCCACTCTGGAGTAAGAAAGGTCAACTCTTCTTTAGAGCTTTGTTGCGCCTGAAGCATTAGCGGGAGCAGTGCTAAAAGGCCCCAAAACTTGATCAAGATTTTCATGTTGAAAAAGATTTTAATGTTTGTTTGTTTGTTCAAAATAGGTTCAAGCAAGGTTAAGGAATTGAACGCAATTAAGCAAAATAATAACTGTTTTTTTTACAATTATTAAGTTCAAACTGAAATAAAATTGCTAGATTCATCCCACAAACAAAACATTATAAATCATGCGTGGCCAAAGATTCAACAAAATTTTTTTTCAGCCCATTTTGTTCGCTGTGATTGGAGCAGCAATGACGGGGTGTAACTCTTCTCCTGAACCAGCGTGGCAGAAGCTTAACCAGGCGCTAATCAGTGAACACAATTTGAATGTGCGCAATCTTTCAGGATTGCCAGCAAACGATATTGAGTCAAACTTGAAAGACGGACAAGTTACCAATCTTAATCAGGTAGACAGTATTGATTTAGCCCCAGGGGTTGTGGCAAAAATCTTCTGGGGAACAGGCACCATGGTGAGTGTCATTGAACTGGCACCCAATGCAAAAATCCCCGAAGCCGAATTGTCAGTTGAAAGATTTGCCTTTGTCCTTGAAGGCTCCATCGACCAATTGAGCAATGGAAAATCCCTTACCCTTGTTTCCAAAGAAAGAGAAGCACCTGATGGCACACACAGCGGTACGCCTCGTGTCGATTTTGTCTATCTGGAAAAAGGAAGCAAAAGCGCCGTGACCGCAGGTAGTGCAGGTGCCAAATTATTGGAGGTTTATAGCCCCTTCCGTTTGGATTACCTTGAAAAAGCGGGCGTTACGAATCTGCCGACAACCATGGCAGCGTTTAGCTATCCGGCGAGACCAAATGTAAAACCGAATCAGGTTTACGATTTGTACGATTTTCAACTCACCGAACTTGCCCCTGGCGCTGTTTCCAGACTCATTGCAGGGAAGAACACCCAGTTTAGCTTTATTTCGATGGACCCGGGATCAGTTTTTGGACATCACATCCACCCTGAGGAACAAATGATGATGGCATTAAGAGGGGAATGTGATGAAATTTTGCTGGATACCGAACAACGCATGACACCCGGTGACGTGGTGCTCATCCCGGGTAATATGGTTCATGGGGCAAAAATGAGCGCGGTGGGTTGTGATGCACTGGACATTTTCTGGCCAGTCCGTGCAGATTACATGGAAAAGGAGCAAGCCAGAATGGCCGCTTACCGGGCGATTATTCCCGAGGGTTCAAAACCTAAATTATTGGTGGACGGAACTAAAACCAAGCCAAGTCTGACTTTCAGCGAAGGGCCAAAATGGATGAACGGTAAAGTCTATTTCTCGAACATGTATTTTGATCAGAGTTGGACCGCCGATCCTTCCAAAAGTTCTACGGTCGAATTAAGTCCTGATGGCACTTATAAAAACATTACTCAAGGCAAAATGCAAACGAACGGGCTCTATCCATACAAAAATGGCAACCTGCTGGTTTGTGACATGATCGGCCACCAGGTGTTGGAGATGACCCCAGCAGGTAAAGTTGTAAAAGTGATTGTAGATCAATACGATGGCAAACCCATCGACGGCCCGAATGACATCATTACCGATGCCAAAGGAGGGATTTATTTCACCGATCCTCAGTTTACGATGGAGCCGAAGAAGTCTCAACCTGGGCGGGCGGTGTATTACGTTTCACCAGAAGGTAAAATCACCAGACTGACCGAGCCCAACGAATTCGCGATGCCAAATGGGATTGTGTTGTCACCGGACGGTAAAACACTGTACATCAACAATTGCTACGATGACGAATCCTGGTTTCCGGTAAACAGTGAGAAGGACAATTACATCTGGGCTTACGATGTGAAGGAAGATGGGACCATCAGCAATGGCAGGCAATTCGCCAAATTATTCCTAACCGGTAATGTGCTCGACAGAAAAGGCAAGTCATCAAGTGCCGATGGAATGGCCATTGACAAAAAGGGCAATCTTTATGTAGCCACTTACTATGGTGTGCAAATTTTCAATGCCGATGGAAAATATGTTGGAATGATCAATTTACCCAGCTTCCCCGTGAGCCTTTGCTTTGGAGACAAGGACATGAGAACCCTTTACATCGTCAGTTACAGCAAGGTGTATACCATTCGCACCAACATGGAGGGCTTTGTTAATTATTTATAAATCGTTACAACCACCAAACAAATGAATAAAATTAAGCTGAAGGTGTGCTTGTTTGCACTTTCAATCTGCTTTTGTGGATTTACAACGGTGTCCGCTCAAGAAATCGGCACCATTGAATTCATTTCGCCAGAGCTTTCCAGCCTCATCAAAAAGGAAGCGAAGGTAGAAGTGATTGCCGAGGGTTTTCAATTTACGGAAGGACCTTTGTGGCTGGAAAAGGAGAAAATGCTCTTGTTTTCTGACATTCCGGCCAATACCATTTACAAATGGACCGAAGCCAAGGGCAAAGAAGTGTATGTGAAGCCAGGTGGCTACACGGGCAGCGAACCAAGGGGTGGATTTATGGGGCCTAATGGATTGTACAAAACCAAGGACGGTAAGTTGTGGGTTTGCCAACATGGCGACCGCAGAATTGCGGCGATGGATGCCCCGCTCAATGCGCCAAAGTCCAATTTTGTAACCGTCGCAGGAACCTACGATGGCAAAAAATTGAATAGCCCGAATGACTTTTTCATGTCTTCCAAAGGAGAGCTTTACTTTACTGATCCAGCTTACGGTTTTGAAGGCGGAATGAGAGATCCTAAAAAAGAACTCCCATTTCAAGGGGTTTACAGAATGGACAAAGCAGGGAAAATCAGTCTTTTGATTGATTCCATGCAAGCGCCCAATGGTATCGGTATTCTTCCCGATGGAAAAACCTTGTTGGTAGCCAATACTCAGGGAAGAGGTAGAGGCTGGTACGCTTACGATATCGCCTCGAATGGAGCTTTGGAAAACGCTCGGGTGTTTTACAATCCAGGAACGACCCGTGAACCGGGAGGCTGCGATGGATTCAAAATCGATAAAAAAGGCAATGTATTTGCGGCAGGGCCAGGTGGCATTTGGATTTTTACAAAGGAGGGAAAATTGATTGGAAAAATCAAGATGAACAATTTGACTGCTGCCAATTGTGCGTTGACAGCGAATGGTAAAACACTTTACATTACGGCTACGCAGTATTTGTTAAGAGTTAAGCTGCGTTAAGGTTGACATTGATGACCTTTATGAATCATCTCGATCCATAAAGCGACACAATTTTTTAGCAGCAGAAAAGAGAGAAGCGGCGTTTTGCCGCTTCTCTCCTCGTCCAATCTTACCTGCGGTTTTACCGCATCATCCGAATCTGATTCCCTCCATTGGCATTTCCTTTCTGGAAGCCTTTCATGGAATAGATGAAGCTAAACATGAAGTAACGCGCCAGGGAGTTGACATCCTGATCCTGGAAGTAGTTCAATTGAACGGTACGGCTGATGCCTTGGTTTTGATTCAACAAATCGTAAACCCCGAACTTCAACTGGCCTTTGTTGCCTTTCAGGAAGAAAGCGGAAACCGCTGCATTCCAGATAGGAATATCCTGATCAAACTCTTCGCCCAAGCCGCGGAATTGGCTATAATCCAGGTCCGTTTCAATGTTCAATTTATCCTTGAAGAAGAATTTTCTCAAACCAGCAGAATAGGTATAGGTGTAGTAATCCTGGTTGCGCTCACTATTCAGGGAGTAAGCAGTATTGGAATAATTGAGGGTGTAGCCCAGGTTCCAGTCCCACTTCTCTTTTTTCTGGTTTTCGAAGGTGATCCCTGCCGTTGGGTTGGTCGTATTCGTGAAGTTACGCGCAGCGTTCACAAAGGTGATTCCCCGGTTGTAGTTGAAGCCCCCCGACAAGCTATAGCGCATTTTTAGACCTTTAAAGCGACCGCCATAGTTCAAACGGCTCAAGAATCGGTAATCATCGGCTACGTTGATGGGCGTGCGCTCGGTGACAAGGGTTTCTTCGTTGATGGTTTGTGCGGTTTGGATCCGGTTGTGGGTATACGTAAAGTTGGTAAAGGCGAAGAAGTTGGTAAAGTTGAACTGGTTGAAGTGGTTGTAGCGCATCGTGAAACGATTGCTGTACTCCGGCTTCAGGTTCGGGTTACCAACGTAAATGCTGAGTGGGTTGCTCAAGTCACGAACGGGTTGCAATTGGGTAATTGAAGGTTCATTGATGTCTGTGCTGTAATCAAAATTGAAGCTACGCATTTGGGTAAAATTGTAGCGCAGGCGCAGACTTGGCAAATAATTCAGAAAATCCTGCCGAACCTTTTGCTCACTTGAGCGAATGTCTCCTTCCAGCACTGCTTGCTGTACGGCCAAACCAGTAGAGAAATTCAACTTAGGATTAGAAATCCGGAAATTGAAGCCCCCGTTGTGGAAGTTAAAATCACTGAGGGTACGGTTGGTTTGAATTGAATTCAGTACCAGTTGTCCGGTAGGCAATACGTCATACACCTCGCGGTTGTTGTCGTTGCCTCGGTGGTTGTAAGAGTAATTGAGTTCCAAAAACTTACCTCTGGACAATGGCTCCGTGTAGGACAAACGAGCATTGTAGCTCATTCGATCGCTAAGGTTATTGGTTTGTTGATCGAAGTTTTGGGTATTGGTGATGGAGCCATCAGTACCAAAAAACAGGTTCTGAGACAGGTTCGTTCCGTCGGTATTGCCGTCCACATTGTTCAAGGTGAAGGTGGTGCTCAAACTACGGCCACGGCGGCTGAACCGTTTCCGGTACAACAAAGTGGTGTTCAAATTGGTATTGGTACCATCCGAAGCATTGAGCTGGCTACTAGAGTTTCGTGGGACAAACAACTCGTTGGTTGAAAGTGAATTGGATAAAGCATCGTTGCCATTGGCACTCAAGGACAAACGACCTACCACCCGAATGGATTGGGTAGAATCCAGATTGTGATCCACGGTAAAGTTCAGGCGATGTACATCGCTGCGCTCGTCTTGCTCAGAAGTATCACTTTTGATGAAAGCAGAATTTTGCAGAAAATTTTCCGTACGGGTCTTTTGATCGGTTTCTTTTTTGAACCCACTGTAGAGGTAACTGCCATTGACCTTGGTTTTTGTGCCAAAATCTTTGCTGAAGTTCAAACCTGAAGAATAGAAGGTAGTGAATCCGTAGTTGCGGCCAAAGTTGATCGGAATATCACCGCCACCGCCGCCGCCGCCGCCAAAACCACCACCACCACCACCAAAGCCGCCGCCACCGCCGCCAGAAAAGTCGAGGTATTCATTCATGGAGAATCCGTTGCGGTTGACGTTATTGGCAGAACCGATGAAGGACAATTGACCGGTTTTGGAAAAACGGTTGACGTTGCCGCCCAAGTCAAATTGTTCTGGGCCACCACCGCCTACGCGGAAATTGCCAAAGACGCCGTTCTGCCGGTCTGGACGCAATGTCAGGTTGATGGTTTTTTCGCGTTGACCATCGTCTACTCCAGTAAACTCAGCTACATCGGTCATTTTATCAAACACTTGTATCTTGTCTATTGCATCAGCAGGTAAGTTGCGGGTCGCAGTTTTAGGGTCACGTCCAAAAAACTCTTTACCATTGACCAATACCCGGGTTACACTCTCCCCTTGGGCTTTGACGTTGCCATCTTTTTCTACTTCCACACCGGGCAGGCGCTTGAGTAATTCTTCAACGGTAGAGTTGGGTTGTACCTTGAAGGCAGCAGCATTGAATTCCACCGTGTCTTTTTTGATGGTCATGGGGGATCTTTCCCCTTCTACCACGTACACATTCAACATTTCGGATTGCTCCTTCATGATGATTTTGCCCAGGTCTTTTTCTTTTTCACCCGCCAGGGTAATCGGAATTTTTTTGACCCCGTAGCCCAAAAAGCTCAATTGCACAATGTAATCGCCGGGTTTAACCCCCACAACTTCAAAGGCACCTTTGGGATCAACGAGTGCAAAACCACTTAGGAGTGAATCTTTCGCTTGCAGGACCATCACCGTTGCGCCAGTGAGCGTTTGCCCGGTCGTATCTGCAACGGTTCCAAAAACTTTCGTTTGTGCTTGCAAACTTGCGTAGGTCAGGAAGAGGGCACAGACGAGGGTAAAAAAATGCTTCATAATAAAAAAAGTTAATCGGGTTATTTCTTGCTACAAAGATACCGGCGCATTTTTTGGAAAGAGGTTAATCTGTCTTGATATAAGGTTAAAAATTGTTAACAAAGCTATTTAAACACAAATGGGGCTCGCAGCAAACGCTCCGAACCCCATTTGTGCTACAAATTTATCTTCTAATGCCCTGCCGACATTTGTGCAGGTGCTTCGTCGTTCCCTTTAACTTCCTTCACCAGGAAACAGGAAGCAGCGGCGCAAAGCATACAAAAACCAGCCAACACCAAAGCATTGCGAGGGTCATCACCTAGCAACGATTTGTAATACAATGGCACGGTGAGCATCCCGATGAACTGTGGCACACAGATAAAACCGTTGAAAATGCCCATGTATACCCCCATGCGAGCAGATGAAACCGCATTGGCCAACATCAAATAAGGCATGGACATAATGGAGCCCCAGGCCAGACCGATCAAGGTCATACCCGTAAAATAAATCCATTTGTCGTTGCTCAGAATTACACTGAAAAACCCTAGTGCCCCGATCGTCAAAAACAAAGCGTGGGTTGCTCTGCGGCTACCCATCCGTTTGGCGATGGCAGGCAAAAAAATCGAAATTACAAAGCAAGAAATACTGAACATGGCAAAACACAAACTACCCCAGTTTTTCCCTGCTTCAAACCCCGCTGGATTGGCGTCTGGACTTGGGGCGTTAAAAGCGTATTTTGCCGCAGCAAGAGAAAGGTATTGCCACATCAAGGGCAGGCCGTACCAAGTGAAAAATTTCACCCACCACAACTGGCGCATCACCAGTGGCATTTCGGACAGCGAAGCTAAGATCTCTTTAAACACCGGCAACATCAACACCAAATACAAACCCACTGCAATTCCACCAGCCCAGATCAGGCCATTGGTCAGTCCGCCCAAACGAATAGCGAACATCCCTCCAATCAAGGCCGCCCCGATGGTCAACGACAAATGCCAGAAAGAGATGTTTTTCTTTTGTTCTGCACTAAAAGTTGGTGGTATCTTGTAGTCCTCATTTTCAGGTGGATATTCTTTGGTGGTGTACATCGTCCAAAATACAGTCAACAAAATGGCTGCGGCTCCAATGTAAAAGGGTATGCGCACCGAATCTGGAATGCCATTGCTAAAATCGCCCCCAATGGCCATGGACATGCCAATGATGGGTAAAATAAGTGGCATTAAATTGGAAAGCGTTTGACCAAATCCCACCATGAAGGATTGGACTGCGAACCCGGTTGGGCGTTGTTTTGGATTCAACAAATCGCCTACAAATGCTCGGAATGGTTCCATCGAAGAATTCAAACCCGCATCCAGCAACCACATCAAACATGCGGCCATAAAGACCGACTTGGAATTAGGCATCAAAATCATCGCGATACTGCCCACAATGGCACCGATAAAGATATAAGGCCGCCGCCGTCCCCAGGTATTTGACCAACTCCGGTCGGACAACGTACCAATGATCGGCTGCAACAACAGCCCCGTCAGCGGCCCAGCCAGCCAAAGTCCGGGAATGCTACTCTCCTCTGCTCCCAAATACCGATAAATTGGACTCATGTTGGCTTGTTGTAAGCCAAAGCCATATTGAATACCCAGAAACCCGAAACTCATGTTCCAGATTTGCCAAAAAGAAAGATCCGGTTTGTTCTTCACTGTAATCGTTTTGAACACCTGCTGGCGTTTTCCAAACAAGCGTTATTTGCTAATCTAAGTGGTTTGAAAAATTTTTGTAATGATATTTATTTTTTTCCGAAAGAAAAAAATAGTTCGGAGGGAATTAAGAATGGGTGTGGCTGTGGAGTGTGAACGTGTGGGGAATCGTTTTTCATTCCATCGGAGCCAACCCACGGATTTATCCGTGGGAGGCCACCCAAAAAACTAACCCATGGCTTCAGCCGTGGGTTTTTATGCCGGAGGTATAAAAAAAAAGAGCGCAAGCACCACTGCTCCGCTCTTGTAAGAAATCACCCGACTGTTATTATGAAGGATCTAAAAAGCAATCTGTAAGTCGTTAATAAAATTAACAACTTTGTTAAGGAAACCTTAAATCTGAGGGCAATATAGGGCAATTTATGAATACTCACAAAATTTTACTAAAAATTTTATCGAAAGGGCATTTTTTTTGTTCAGCCCCCTTCCTGCCAATTATAATTTGGTAGGTTTTAACACTTCAAGTTGCGCTGACAATTGTACTGTGGACCAATGATCTTTTTTATCCCCTACGTTTCACATCGAAGTTGTACTTTTCGTGCACAAAATACAATCAATATGGTCGAGGCATTAACCGAAAATCCGATTCTACTGCTTTTCATCGTCGCTGGCTTAGGCTACGGGGTGGGTAGCATCAGCATCAAAGGCAATAGTTTGGGCGTGGCTGCTGTATTGTTTGTGGGTTTGTTCATTGGCAGTTTTAGCCCAGATTTGCGCATCCCCGAAATCATTACCTTTCTGGGGCTTTCCATTTTTGTTTATACAGTTGGGCTAGGCAGTGGGCCCAGTTTTTTCAGCACCTTCAAACGCAGGGGCTGGCAGGACTTGATCTTCGTTTTTGTGATGCTCAGTTTTTCAGCGAGTATCGCGGTCGGGCTGCATTACTTACTTGGATTTCAAGGCAGCATCACCGCAGGTCTGTTTGTGGGGAGCACCACCAACACGCCTGCCTTGGCGGGTTTATTGGATCTGATCCGCAACATGGGTTTGGATGAAAACATCAGCAAGCTCGATGCCGAAAACAGCGTCATCGGCTACTCCCTCTCCTATCCTATGGGAATCTTAGGCCCGATGTTGGCGGTTATTTTGATGCAAAAACTGCTCAAAATTGATTTCCAAAAAGAAGAACGGGAACTCCGCAAGGACTACCCCGTGCGCCAGGACATTCTCACCCTTACGGTGGAAGTCAATCACGAGGAGGTCATCAATAAGACCATCCGCGATCTGCGCAAGGAGAGAACTTGGACCGTTTTGTTTGGGCGCTACGAGCGGGGCGACCGCATGCACCTCAGCTCCTGGGATACCGAATTTCAATTAGGCGACAAAGTTGCCTTGGTCGGAGACCGCGAGGAAGTTGAACAGGTAGCCCAGGAAATTGGTACCATCCTCCCCCAGCAACTCTCCTACGATCAAACCGAATACGAAACCCGCCGCGTTTTTGTGTCCAACTCCAAAGTAGCCGGATTGAAACTCGCGGCCTTAAATTTAAGTGAAAACTACGCCGTGCTGATCTCCCGCGTTCGTCGGGGCGACGTTGACATGATGGCCAATGCGGATACCGTGCTGGAGTTGGGTGATCGGGTGCGAGTAATCGGCAAAAGAAAGGACATGGGCGAGATTGCCAAATTCTTTGGCGATTCTTACGAAGAATTGAGCCAAATCGATTTGTTGTCCTTCGGTTTGGGCATGGCGATGGGCATGATTTTGGGCATGGTGACTTTCCAGTTGCCGGGCGGCATTGATTTTAAGTTGGGTTTTGCCGGAGGGCCGATCATCGTAGGTTTGATCTTAGGCGGCTTGCGCCGCAGTGGCCCGATCAACTGGTCTTTGCCTTATAGTGCCAATCTGATTTTGCGGCAAATCGGTTTGATCTTTTTACTAGCCGGGGTGGGCGTCAACTCGGGGCATCAATTTGTAAAGACGATTTCTGGAGGTGGAATTGGCTTGTGGGTGTTTACCAGCAGTGCGCTAATCAGCATCCTTACGGTGTGTGCGACTTTGTTGGTGGGCTATAAAATTTTGAAAATTCCGTTCAGCATTTTGATCGGGCTGGTGTCGAATCACCCGGCGATATTGGACTTCAACATCCGCCGGAGCAAGAATAAGCTACCGAATGTGGGGTATTCCTTGATGACGCCGATGTCGATTGTGGTGAAGATTGTGTATGCGCAGTTGTTGTACCTCTTGTTGAAATGACGAATGATTCGAGTGACGAATGACGAATTTGGAGCATTACCTCCCATTCGTCACTCGTCATGCGAATCATTCGTCACTCGCTACCCGGCTATTAGCACGTACTTATTCTTCTTCCCGTTTTCCAACATCACATAAGCTCCATGCAATAAGGCTTCTGCGGATACCGTCGCTTCATGCGTAGTGATTTTCTCCTTATTCACCGTGATGGCATTATTCTGAATCGCCTTCCTCACTTCACTTTTAGAAGCCAGAATCTGGGTATGTTGCGCCAAAAGGTCCGCAATATTGACCCCTTCTTCAAACAGCTCTTTTTTCACCTGAAAAGTAGGAATCTCGTTTGCCACTGTTTCCAATTCACCTGCGCTCAAACTCAACAACATCTCCCGATCCGCATTGCGGCCAAACAACAATTCCGATACCTTGAGCACACTCTGGTAGGCCTCTTCGCCGTGAATGCGTTTGGTAAGCTCTTCTGCCAATAGGCGCTTGAGCTCACGTGGGTCGCTGGCAAACTCTTGCTCGCGGGCCTCGATCTCCTCTTTGGAATGCAGGGTGAAATAACGCGTAAACTTGGGAATGTCCGCATCGTCCGCATTGATCCAGAATTGGTAGAACTTGTATGGCGAAGTCATTTTGGCATCCAGCCAAATGTTGCCGGCGGTGGATTTGCCAAACTTGGTGCCATCTGCTTTGGTCAACAAAGGAGTGGTGATGGCATAGGCCTTTTCACCCAAGTTCCGCCGGATGAACTCCGTACCCGAAGTGATGTTGCCCCACTGATCGGAGCCCCCCATTTGCAGGATACAACCATATTTATTAAACAAACACTGGTAATCGTAACCTTGCAACAATTGGTAACTGAACTCGGTGAAAGAAATCCCCCCTTCCAGGCGGTTTTGCACCGAATCTTTCTGCAACATGTAGTTCACCGTCAGGGTTTTCCCAACAATGCGCAAAAAATCCAACACGTTCATGTCTTTGTAAAAATCCAGGTTATTGACCAGGATGGCGGCGTTTTCACCTTCATCAAAGTTCAACAGGTGCTTGAACTGAGTCGTTTGATGGGCCAGGTTGTCATCCAGCTCATCGGTGGTTTTGAGTTCACGCTCTTTATCCTTACCCGAAGGGTCACCAATGCGCCCGGTTGCGCC
Source organism: Saprospiraceae bacterium (assembly GCA_027486765.1). Taxonomy (GTDB): domain Bacteria; phylum Bacteroidota; class Bacteroidia; order Chitinophagales; family Saprospiraceae; genus Haliscomenobacter. Next base: position 1,801 of record JAIXOO010000019.1, on the reverse strand, counting down.
CCCCATCAGTACGATCGGTTGGTGGCCACTGAGTTGAAACAATTTGAGCAACATGATTTGCACATAGTTGCCAATGGTTATCGAGGGTGCCGTGGGGTCAAAGCCAATGTAGCCGGCCACTTTGCCAGTGTTCAATTTCTCTTCTATCCCTTCAATCTTGGAATGCAGCATGCCGCGCCATTCCAGTTCTTCCAAAAAGTTCTTCATCGTGTTGGATTAAATCGGCGCAAAAATAGACGCTAGTCGCGTAGTGTGCAAAAGAATTGTGCCCTGAATCAAAAAAACCTTGTATATTGCAAAAAATTTAGCTGGGTTTTTCCAACCACAATCCTAAATTTTATGTCATGTATTGTAACGGATAACCCACAAATCAATGAGTGCGTTCCGTAAGCCGAATGTATTCCGTTTTTTATCCCTCATTTCCTTCAGGTTCAAACATCCTCCCGCCCGGTATCAGGCCATTAATTAATCAGTAATTTAATCGAGTTATGCTCAATTCGACCCAACCGTCATTGCGTAGACGGAGAACCATGAACTTTAAGTATTCCCTGTTTTTGGTACTCTGCCTGGGCCAAATTTCTTTATTAAATGCTCAAGGCTGGTGGCCCAAAATGCCGCCACCGAAAGTCCACAACTACGACATTTGTTTCCCGGCGGATGTATCCAGCAATACCTGCAAAGCGCCGAGCAACATCCCGGGCGTACAGGTGATTGAACTAGGCGACGACAAACTGGCGGTCAACATCACCGACAAAATCTACCGCACCGATGCCGACGCCTGCTACAAAATTTTCCGCACTTATACCGTCATGAACTGGGAGTTGTACAACGAAAGATGTCAACTCGACCCCATGTCCAATCCAGTGGTTATCGATCGGGATGCGCCCGATTTTGATTGGGTCTATGGAGAAGGGGTATGTGTGCTGGTGCGCAACAATACTGCGTACCTTAGCCACGACCGGGTGATCTCCTCCGATGACCGCAAAATTGAACTAAGCCCCATCTGTTTGGACAATGGCGGTTTCCACTACCGCGCTTTTATGTACACCCAGGTCATCAAAGTATACGATGACGTTCGGCCAGTGGTTGCTGTGCCCGTTTTGCCCAAATTCCAAACAGATTTGAACTCCTGCAAAGGTGCCATCGAGGTAACTTTCAAAGCCACTGACAATTGCTCTGAAACCGTCAGTTTGGAAACCCAGTCCATCATGATCGCCCCTTTCCAAAGCCTCAGCAACATGCGGGCACCTTTCAATTTCGACACCCGTTGGAGCTGGAAAGACAATAAAAATGGGACTTTCACCATCAAAATTGCCAACCTGCCCGAAGGCAAACACGATCTGATCGTAGTCGTTCGGGACCAGTGCGGGACTTTGTCACTGCCTACCCGTATACCTTTTGAAGTACGCGATGTAAGTGCCCCGGCACCAACTTGTAAACAGGGGCTGGCCATGGCGCTCATGTCCGATGGCCAAGGTGGTGCGATGAATACGGTATGGGCCAGCGATTATGTAGCCAGCCCAGCCTACGACTGCAATGGTCAGGGGCCAGAGGTAGACAAAAACGGCTTGAAAAAAATCACCCGTTATTCCATCAACCGGGTAGGGCAAACGGCCCATATCGATAGCACCTCTTTGACTTTCACCTGTGCGGAAGCGGGTCAAAAAGTAGACATCGAACTCCACGCCTGGGACAATCTGGGCAATCACGGTTATTGTGTCACCTACCTTTTGGTGCAAGACAATCGGCGCATTTGCCCAGTTTTGCCTGGCATTACGGGCACCATTGCTACGGCACAAGG
>JAIXOO010000451.1 GCA_027486765.1 Saprospiraceae bacterium | reverse complement strand
TACTACTACCAATACAAAATTGAATACTCATCAGACGGAAAAAAATGGGCCATGTATGCCGATCGTTCCAAAAACCGAACGCCAGGAAGCCCAATGATTGATGACAAAAATGTCACCGCTCGCTATCTCAAATTAACCGTTTTGGGCACTGAAAAAACCGGGCTTTTTGCCGCAGTTTGGAACATGAAGGTATACGGTTCCTTGTTTGACATCCCTTTGAATCTTCACAATAAATCATCTGCAGAAGGACCGGGCATTGCCAGTTCAAAAAAGTTGTTGATTGATCTAAACCTAGATAAAAGCTCAGCTACCAACAGCTTCACTACCCTGCCGAATCGGGGATCCATCGGTGGTTTTTTCACAAAAAGTGGCGAAGTCAAAATCGAGCAAGACCCGGAAACCGGGATCAAAGCAATCGCTTTTACAAATGGTGCCCTAACCCTCGAAAAAGTCCCCGTGCCCCGCAGCCTGGCCTGGAATGGTGCGTATACAGTGGCAACTTGGGTGAAAACGCCCAAAGTTGCCAAAGAAGGAGGTTGTCTGGCTTCCTGGTGCGACCGCACGGAGTTTTACCTCGCCAATTCTTACAATGCTTTGTTCTACAATAGCGGAAACTACGGCGCAGCCGCCCACATGGATGGCCATTTTGACATGCGCTACAAAAAAGTACCTGAAGAAAATAAGTGGCACCATATTGTGCTTACCTTTGATGGTGTAGTCGAAAAAATCTATGTCGACGGCGTTTTGGACAATGCGCAGATCATGACCCTGGCTTCCGCCATTGACAAGGCTAAAATCATTATCGGAGCTTCGGATACTGGGGAAAATTACACGGGGCTGATGGCGTCGTTGCGCATGTACGACTATGCGCTGGGGGAAGTGGAAATTGCTAAACTTTTGTTACAGACCAAGCCTAAAACAAAAAGAACACAGTAGATAACTGGAAAGTGTAAAGTGGTAGAACAGAAAGGTAGCTAAAAGAAAAACTGCTAATTTTCTACACCTCACCGCAAATAATTTGCCCATTCCACAACTCAGCCTTATCTTCACCACTCCGACTCTCACGCAACAAGCCGATTCAAATCAAGTTACCAACGCAAAAACTATTTGTCTTTGGTAAGGTTGGTATGTTAAACCACGATTTCAACTTATTCAATAAACCATACAACGATGAGATCGACAGCAACAAATCTTGCTTTCTTTTGCTTCCTCTGCCTGACATTTTCTTCCTGTGTCATGAAAAAAGAGTACCTCGCCATGCAGGCCGACCTAAAAACCCAGTTGGATGCTGCGAACAAGGACCTGGGTAAATTGGGGGCTAGCCTCAATGAGTACATGAGTCGTTTGGCCGCTTGTGAAAAGGAAAAAGAAAGACTAGGTGGTGACATCCGTACAGGTTCAGGTGCGCTACAACTGCGCGAAGAACAAATCAATGACCTCAAGGCGCAAATCGCCGACCTGAAGTCTCAACGGGAAAAACAACTGAATACCGTAACTGACTTAACCAAAATCTCTTCTTCAGCCAACGACAACATCAAAGAAACTTTGTCTCAACTGGAGAAAAAGGACAAGTACATCCACCTGCTGCAAGCGGCGCGTACCCGTGCTGACTCCATCAACCTGGCCCTGGCCGTCAACCTGAAAGGAGTACTGAAAGAAGGCTTGGATGACAAAGATGTAGACGTAAAAGTGGACAAAACCGTGGTGTTTGTCAACCTGTCTGATAAGATGCTTTTCCAATCCGGTAGTGCAACCATGACGACCAAAGCGAATGAAGTGTTGGGCAAAATCGCCAAAATCCTCCAATCCCGCCCTGATTTGGAAGTAATGGTTGAAGGCTACACCGACAACAAGCCAATCAAAACCGCTTGTATCGACGACAACTGGGACTTGAGTGTAAAACGCGCAACTGCAGTAGTCCGCACTTTGCAGGTTACGCACAAAGTTGACCCAAACAAATTGATTGCCGCTGGCCGTGGGGAATTCAACGCCCTGGCAACCAATACAACCGAGGAAGGCCGTTCTACCAACCGCCGCACCCGCATCATCATCATGCCTAAGCTGGATCAGTTTTATGACTTGCTGAATCCTGCTAAAGTGCCTAACTAAGCGTACTAAAGCGATTGATTAGCTCAAAGGACACCAAGGGGGCACAAAGGACACCAAGCGAAGCGTCGTCAGCGTCTAACTTTGTGTCCTTTGTGCCCCCTTTGTGTTTTCTTTGTGCTAATAAAATGTCGCTTTGGTTCAACAATCTTCTCTACATTAATCATGACTCAAACGATCATCATCATTGGTGGCGGTGCTGCCGGGTTCTTTACAGCCATCAGGGCAGCCGAATGTGATCCGAGCGCCCAGGTCATTATTTTGGAAAAAAGTAAGGATGTGCTCGGTAAGGTTAAGGTATCCGGTGGTGGGCGTTGCAACCTGACCCACGCCTGTTTTGTCCCGCGTGAACTCAGCAAATTTTACCCTCGGGGCGAAAAGGAAATGCTCGGTCCCTTCAATCGCTTTGCCTGCGGCGACACCATCGACTGGTTTGAAAAAAGAGGCGTACCCACAAAAATTGAAGAAGATGGTCGTATGTTCCCCACCAGCGATGACTCCCAAACTGTGGTCGATTGCCTTTGGAGCGCTGCCCGCAAAGCCGGGGTAAAAGTGTACACCAATACCCCACTCAAAAACATCAAAGCGCCTACTCAGATAGGCAAAACCTGGGTTATCGAAACCCATAACCAAACCTTGCATGCGCATAAGGTGATGCTGGCTACGGGTAGTGCGCCGAGTATGTGGGATTTGTTGGCCAAATTGGGGCATCAAATCGTCCCTCCAGTTCCGTCCTTATTTACCTTCAACATCAAAGATGCCCGCTTGAGTGACCTTTTGGGCGTATCTGTTCCACTGGCCGAAGTGCAGGTGGAAGGGCAAAAGTTGCGCAGTTCCGGCCCCTTGTTGATCACCCATTGGGGCTTGAGTGGGCCTGCCATTTTAAAGCTGTCGGCCTGGGGCGCCCGGGAATTGGCCGCCCTGAACTACCGTTTTGTAGTACGCGTCAACTGGATCATGTCCAAAATGGAAAGCACCCGCGAAGACCTGGAAACTTTAAAACAAGAGGATGGCCGCAAAATGGTGATGGCCAATGCTCAATTTGGCTTGGCCAACCGCTTGTGGAAACGCCTCGTACAAGCCGCAGGCATTCGCGAGGACAAACGTTGGGCGGATTTGAGCAAAAAAGAAATCCAGATTTTGTCCGAAGAATTGACCCAAGGGCGTTTTCAAGTCAATGGCAAAAGTACCTTCAAGGAAGAATTTGTGACGGCTGGTGGTGTGGATTTGAAAGAGGTGGATTTTAAAACCTTCGAAAGCAAATTGTTTCCAGGGTTGTTTTTTGCTGGTGAAGTGCTCAACATTGACGCCATTACGGGCGGTTTTAACTTTCAGGCAGCCTGGACGGGTGGTTGGATTGCAGGTGAGGCCATGGCTAGACCTGAGGGATAATTAAGGATTTAAATCCACTCCTTTGTAAATGCCCATCATTGGGATTTCCAGGCCCATAGATTGTAAGGGAATCATGTCTTCCAGGTTGTAATAATCAGAAGTACGCCAAAGGTCTGGCGCTTCACGAAAGAAACGTGACACATGATGCTGCTCCTGGCTCACCAATAAGTATTCTGAGAAACTGGGGATGCTGCGGTAATAGCTAAATTTACTATTGGTATCATAACCTTGAGTGCTTGAGGAAGTAACCTCCACAATCAACAGAGGGTTAGTTATGATATCGCGGCGGTTGTTATAATATTCTGGTTTCAAGGCTACAGCTACAGCATCGGGATACAGAAAGCGATTGATTACCTCAACCCAGATTTTCATGTCGCTATTGTACACCTGAAAAATCTTATCCTGATTCCGAACTGCCATTAAGATTTCAGCACCAACGATCAATGCCAATTGGTTATGGGTTGTAGTTCCTCCCGCCATCTCGATTATTTTTCCGTTATGGTACTCGTGTTTAGATAGACTATGTGCTTCTAACTCCAGGTATTCCTCGATGGTAAAAATTTGACTTGCAGTAATCGTCATGGTTCGGAATTTATCAGCACAAGTTACAAAGATTCTAAAACAAACTCAACTGCCCATTTTTGAATTGTTGATGCAATTCCAGGTTGTAAGCGGGTAGTTTTTTATCCTTGAAGTACAACTTTTTGGCCAATTGGTACTGCTGGGCAATGATGTCCGCAATTTTTCCATCACCCCGCATGCGGACACCCGGGCGACTGTCATTGAGCTGGCCCTTGTGGCAGTCACGGATGCGGTTGAGCACCCGCTCAGCACGATCAGGCAGCGCTTTGTGTACCCAGTCTTCAAAAATGGGCCCAACATCTCCATTGAGGCGCACGATTTGATACCCTATGGCCCCTGCCCCCATCTCCGCCGCTTTTTCGGCCATCGGAATCAATTCATGGTCATTCAAGCCCGGAATAATTGGAGCCAACATGGCCATGACCGGGATACCATTGTCAGCCAGGGTTTTTAAGGTTTTAAAGCGGCTGTTCACCGAAGCAGTCCTAGGTTCCAGTACCCTGCGCAGGTCTTCATCCAAGGTGGTGATGGACAGGCATACATGCACCAGGTTTTCAGAAGCCAATTGTTTCAAGAGGTCCAAATCCCGCAAAATGAGGCTATTTTTGGTAATCATACCCACCGGGTGGCGGTATTTCCACAGCACTTCCAGGATTTGGCGGGTAATTTTATATTCTCGTTCAGCGGGTTGGTAACAATCGGTATTGCCTGACAACATTAGGGGCACCGCCTTCCAGGTAGGCTTGCGGATGGCTTCGGTCAACAAGTGGGGCACATCTTTTTTGACCAGTATTTTTTGCTCAAAATCCATCCCGGCGCTGTAACCCCAATAAGTATGGGTGTTGCGGGCATAGCAATAAATGCAGCCATGCTCGCAACCCTGGTAGGGATTGAGCGAAAAACCCATGCCGACATCTTCACTTTCTACTTTATTGAGTATAGTTTTGGGATATACTTCAATGTACTCGGTGGGCAATTGCAGGCTCTCTTCCCATTCTTCAGCCGGAATAGGCGCACTATCGTACACGAGTTTGTGGTACGGATTGGGCGTATTGATTTGGGCTCCGCGGCCTTTGAAGTAGGGCGTTTCTGGCATGTTGTGGATTTGAAAATATTACCCAACGCACTTCGACTTCGCCCAGTGGCCGTTGGGTAATATTTTCAAATTTACACCAATTATTTTAAAATTCAAAATCAACCAACAAAACCTACAAACTAATTCCAAAAACTGGCCCTACATTCCATTTCCCGCCAGCCTGTCGGGAAACCGCCATGTCAAAACGGAACAAGCGGAACACCCCAAAACCCACATTTTCAATGCCCGCAGCCAGCTCCAGGTAGTTTTTCTTCTGCTCTACTTGCAAGAAATGCCCACTCAAGACCAGTTTCCAGCCCAGTTTTTTAACCAATGGAATCCAATCCAGGATTGCGCCTTCAAAATGATGTTGCCAATGCGCCTGGAAAAAGGAGCGATCCGTGGAGTAATCATAATAAGGCAAAAGCAAAAAGCTGTTCATGTAGCGCTCCTGATCGCCCAGAATGGTTTGATTGCCGTTGAAGTGCATGAAGTCCATAAATTCCAGCTCATTGCGCTTCAAAAAAGTGCCCGCCTGAACTCTGAATTGTGAAAAACCCCAGGCACCCAGGGGAAGTTCATCTTCTTCAATGGCGACACTGAGCAATTGATAATTCACATCCCCTGCTCCCAGGCGGTAATTGAGGAAAAATTCGGGCGATTTGTTATCAGCAGCGTATTTACGGCCAGGATACACGTAGTATTTTTGGCCAGGACGGTAACTTAAATTCAAATCAAAGGTCAGTGCTCGGCTTTGGTCAAAACTACGGGGAGCCGCAGCGGGCAGATTGGGTGTGAAAGCCCGGCGGTTGGGGTCGTCGCGTTGGTACCAGCTTTGGTCAGTCGTATTTTCCAGGCTACTTCGATTGGCCCATTCCAGGGCGGTGTTCATTCGAAGGCCGTTGGTCAGCTCGCGGCTGAAACCAAATCGCGCCGATACTTTATCATACAATTTCATGTAGTTGTGGCGCGCCAGTAGGGAATAGACCGAATTGACAATCGGAGTAATCGGCTCTCCAGCATTGAATTGTGCGACCCTACGCCCGCCATTGAGCGAAATCTGGGTGCGCCGATTACCTTCCAATTGGCGTACATAACTTCCCCAAACCCGTAGCTTTTTTTCAGAAAAACCATAACTCAGTTCACCATTCAGCCGGTACCACTTCATGTCGTATTCGTCGTAATTTTTATTGTAGCCAAGCTTGAGCGCCGCATTGTATCCCTGCACCGTATTGTACTGGATGGTTCCGATAGGAGAATCCACACTGAAATACTCCCGATAAAACGAGCGATTATAATTGTAGCCCGTCAGGAGTTTCATGAATGTAAATTTGTTGTTTTTCTTGTCGATGGAATCCTTGTAAGGTTTGGATTTCCAGATGGTTTGTAGGCTGTCTTTTTTGACGTAGTCACGCGATTCCTCGGCGGTGAGTGGGATAGGGCGAAGGGTGTCCCAAAATGCCTGAGATTGATCGTTGGCGCCTTCTTTGACAATGAACACTTCTTTGCCAAAAAACTTTTTATCCAAAACTGGTTTGATGTCGTAATTGCTCAGAACCGAGGTAAAACTACCCACCAGTTTAAAACCCAATGCTCCAGCTTTAAAACGAATATTGACCGAAAAAGTCCGCCATACATCTTCCACATTGGGAACTGGGAAAAAGAGTTGTTTGATCCAGAGGGAATCCAGACCCGGTTGTTTGATGGCTGATTGCAACAACATAAAATCTACCGACTGCACTGCCCAGTCCTGGTCCACTATGTAAATGTAACCACGGTAAACGGGGTCTTCACTGCGTTTGGGAATGACCTGGATTTTATTGATCACCTGCCCTTGATCATCTCTGATGGTCCCGATGAGTTTGTATTTGTAGTAAAAAAAGGCATTGTCGGCAATTGGAGAAACGATCCGACGACCCAAATTGGAATAAGGATCGTAAGGACTAAAATCCATATCCTGCGCCCGGTTGAACCCGAATCCCTGATCGTTGCCCGCTACTTTGGAATAAATCATCTCTTCCCGGTACTGATCAGGTTGACGGAAGAACAAAGTCGAGCGCGACTCGGAAAGATAAATGATACCTTTGCCAGTGCTATCCAAAAGCCCGCCCATGGTCCCAATTTCCTGCCCCATGATCTTTTTAGGCGTTTTGTCAAAACCAATATTGCCTTTCACGTAAGCATCGCAACGGTATTCTTCCACCTGATCCCGGTAAAATTCCCGTTTTTTGATGGCTGCCCGAATGATGGGATAGGCGGGATCTTCAGCGTTGGAACGCACCACAAATTCACTGAGTTCTATTGCTGCTTCCTTAAGCGATACATCGAGTTTTTGTGGCTCCCTGGTCATGTTCACCCGAATCGTTTTTGACTCGTAACCAATGTATTGAAAGATCACTTCGTGGGTTCCTGGACCGACACTAAGGCTGTATTCGCCATTGATGTTACTGGTTGTGCCATTGGTACTGCCTTTGAGGTAAATACTCGCAAAGGGTAAAGGTCCACCTTCGGTATCTGTCAACTTGCCCGATAGTTGAGCAAACAATCCATTACAAGCAAGGGTAAATAGGAGGAAAAGGGTAAATTTCTGCATATACAACGAGGTTTTTCTAATGGAACCCAAAAAAAGAGAAAAGGATGGTTTAAGACAAACACTTTAAGATAGGCTTAACTATCTGTTCGACTAAAATCTTTGTGTAAAAAATACACATTGAAGCATTGCCTCACAGCTTTTTTTTTTCGACCTTTCAATTTTCAACCCTGCAAAATCCTGAATCATGCTGCATCGTCGACAATTCATCAAAAGCACAGGCTGGGCAACGGCTTTCGCACTGAGTCCGTTTGCCCAAAACTTAATGGACGATATGACTAAAAAGAAGAAAAACCTGGGGGTACAATTGTTTTCCATCCCACAAATGGTGGACAAAGACCTTAAGGGAACCCTGCAATTGCTGAGCGAAATTGGCTACAAAGAGGTGGAGTTTTTTGGTCCCTACCCTTTCAGTGCTCCTGAAACGATTGAAGGATGGAAACCTTTGGCCGCACAGTTGGGCTTCAAACGCAATGCCTTTTATGGCCACACTTTGGCCGAGGTCAAAACCATGTTGAGCGATTATAAGCTCAAAACGCCCTCCATGCACCTGGATTTGATCACCTTCCGCAAAAACCTCAAAGCTACGTTGGATGCAGTTGCACCACTTGGGGTAAAATACCTGGCCCTGCCCGCCCTCAGTGACATCAACGATCGACGTACTTTGGATCATTACAAACGCCTGACGGATGAATTTAATGGGTTTGGCCAACAGATGGCAACCTATGGCATGGCCTTCGTTTACCACAACCACGGTTTTGAACACGCCAAAATGGACGGAGTGATCCCCATGGATTACCTCCTGCAAAATACCGACAGCAAAAACGTCAAGTTTGAATTGGATATCTTTTGGATGAGTGCGGCGGGTGCCGATCCGGTGGATTACCTGAACCGTTACCCTGGGCGCTTCAAATTGATGCACATCAAAGATGCAGCGGAAAAAGTGCGATTCAGTGGCGATGGTGGGACTCCAGATCAGTGGATGGCGGTGTTCTCTAAAATGGCTGATCCAGGTACGGGGGTATTTGATATTCAGAAGATGCTCCAAGCTGGGCAAAAATCCGGGGTGGAACATTTTTACCTGGAACGAGATCTGACGCCAACACCAGAGGCGACTTTGAAGAATTCATTTGCGAATTTGAGCAAAATGAATTTCTAACCTTAGGTGTGCCTTAAGTGTCTTAGGATTCTTAGGTGGTGAAATAAGGTTTTTTACCACCTAAGAATCCCAAGACACTTAAGGTACACCTAAGACAATCTATGGTTATTCGATTTTTAAGCTCTTCACCTCCCCCGTCGGCGTCACCAAAATGAACTCCTTCTTCACCTCCGTTTTCACCTTCGGCTTAGCCTCCGGCATCTTAAACCTTACCGCAAGGTTGTACGAAAACTGCACCGCTGGCTCCAATATTTCTGGATTGATCACGATGTCGTAATCATTCGCCGCTACGGCATTGTAAAAGCGCAGCGTAGGTTTATCCGCAGGTTGTACCACCGAGTTGTTTTTTTCCGAAGCATCCAATGACTGGGTACTAAAAGCCTGGTAACTCTCGTACCGATTCGTGGGGTAAGCCACCCAGGCATTCTCCGCTGTGACAGTATAAGCTGAATCCAATTTAATGCCCATTTTGGCATAGGATTCCTTGATGTCTTTGAGGTAATCAAAGGACAGGGTACGCAATTCCTGATACACCTGCTGCTGGTCTTTGATGAAATAATCCACTTTCACGATATCGTAGATCTCCTGCTTGGCCGCAGCTGTCACAATCTGATCCAGGATGCTGGGCTTGGTGTATCGAATGTGGATGTTTTTTTGCAATTCAAAACCTTTGGGAATCTCAGTGAGCGTTTTTTTGGAAAACATCTTTTTGCTCACATCGTACTCGTATTTGGGCAAAAAATTGACCATATCAACATAAACGTCCGTTTCTGAAATACCCAGGTTTTTGAGGTCGTTCAGGAAATTATTCAAACGATTGTTGAGCAAAGTGTTCGTTTCATCGGCTGTTCTAGCTACTTGCAACATGGTGAATACTGCAGTGTAAGAACTGGCCCGCTGGTTGGACATCGTATTGATCGTGATTTCAATGCTGTTGTCGTCGGTCAATTTGGCGCTGCGGGGAATGGAGCGGTACTGGGCATTGAGGTTAGCATTCGATTGTACCTGCTGGTACTCGTTGCTTTGCTTTTTTTGCTCGGCGTAATTGCCCATTACCTGAGCCTGTAGGAAAGTACAAAAACTGAGGCCAATGGCCATAGGGATAAGGTGTTTTCTCATGACTGGATTGTTTTGAATCGATTAAACGCCGTTAAAGTTCCTTTAATTTTTTAGGTGAAAAAATAATTTTAGCGAAAATTCGCTAAAAAATCACATCAAGGCTTTACAAATTCAAAACTTGCGCTTATTTTTGTAGCGAATTTTCGCTAATTCTTTCATCGAACGTACAAACACGATATACTTATGGAAGCTGTTATGACCAAAACCGCGCTTCAGGGAGGTGAATTTCTGATCAAAGATTCCCTGGCAGAAGACATTTTTATCCCTGAGGAACTGACTGAAGAGCAAATGATGATACAGGAGACCGTTCGAGATTTCCTGCACAATGAAATTTTCCCCAACATTGAAAAAATCGAACACCAGGAGGACAACATCGCGCCACGTTTGTTGGAAAAAATGGCTGAATTAGGCCTCCTAGGTACCCATATGCCTGAAATTTACGGCGGGATGGAATTGGACACCAATACCAACACCCTCATTGGTGATGCACTCGGCCCAGCTGGAGCATTCACTGTTTCTTTTGCGGCTCATATCGGTATCGGGATGCTGCCGATCCTGTATTTTGGTACCGAAGAGCAAAAGCAGAAATACCTGCCTCGCCTGATCAACGGCGAACTCAAGGCCGCCTACTGTCTCACTGAGCCGGGCTCTGGTTCGGATGCTTTGGCTGCCAAAACTCGGGCTGACCTTAGTGCTGATGGCAAAAACTATCTGCTCAATGGGCAAAAAATGTGGATCTCCAATGCGGGATTCGCTGACTTGTTTATCGTGTTTGCCAAAATCGACGGCGATAAATTCACCGGGTTTATTGTCGAACGCGATACCCCCGGTTTAACTTTGGGCGCCGAAGAAAAAAAATTGGGCATCAAGGGTTCTTCTACCCGTCAGGTGTTTTTTGAAAATGCCCCAGTACCCGCCGACAATGTTTTGGGACAAATCGGCAAAGGCCACTTGATTGCATTCAACGCGCTGAACATTGGCCGTTTCAAATTGTGTTCACTGAGTTTGGGTGGCGCAAAATACAGCGTGACTACTGCAATTCGTTATGCCAATGAGCGCATTCAGTTTGGCGTGCCGATTGCCAGTTTCGGAGCCATCCAGCACAAATTGGCGGAACAAAGCATCCGTATTTTTTCCACTGAATCGGCCTTGTATCGGGTTTCCAACATGTTGGAACTGAAAAAACAGGAGTACGAAGCCCAAGGTCTGGATTTCGCCCAGTCCAAACTCAAAGCTGCCGAAGAATATGCCATCGAATGTTCCATCCTGAAAGTAACCGGTTCTGAAGCCCTGGATTTTGTGGTAGATGAAACCCTACAAGTACACGGCGGTATGGGCTTTTCCGAAGAAGGAACCGCCGCACGCGCTTACCGAGATGCACGCATCAACCGCATTTACGAAGGCACCAACGAGATCAACCGACTCTTGAGCATCGATATGTTGCTCAAACGCGCCATGAAAGGTGCTCTCGATATCGTTGGACCAGCCTGGGAGGTACAAAAAGAGTTGGCTTCTATGCCTGGCTTCGCGAAAGAAGAAGGCCCTTATGCAGAAGAGCGCAAAGCCGTCAAAGACTTTAAAAAAGCAGTATTGATGGTGGCCGGTGCTGCTGCAAAATTGCAAATGGAAGGCAAACTTGACCTGAAAAATGAGCAAGAAATCATCATGAACGTAGCCGATATGTTGTCGGATTTGTTCCTGGCGGAATCGCTCTTGCTGCGGGTTGAAAAGCTGGCGGGGATGACAGGCAAAGTAAATCAGGAGGTATATGACGCCATCTTGAGAGTGTTCATCCACGATGCTACGCTGCGGATGAACAAAAATGGCACCGATGCACTGGCTTCTTTTGCCGAAGGAGACTTGCTGCGTACGATGTTGATGGGCTTGAAGCGCTTTACAAAATACCCTGCTCAAAACGTCAAAACCCTGCGCCGGATGGTTGCCGATGTATTGATTGACGCAAACGAATATGCATTATAGCCTAACTAATAACGGTCTAGTTGTTTACTGACCTAGCGTATTGTATTCATAAGTTACTAAGTGTTTGTTGAGTGCGCTTCAGTCTATTCGGCTGAAGCGCTTTTTTTTAACTTAATTTTTGCAATAATAAAATGTACTTCTGTCGTTAATGTGGCGTAATAACCATCAATTCAAGCCATGCGTAATCTGTTTTTCTTGCTCGTTTTCAGCCTATTGATTCCCGTATTTGGCCAAGCCCAAAACAAAGTCAAACTGAGCAGTACGGCTCAAAAGGAACTCAAACTCTACGAAGACACCCTGGGTGTGCTTTCCTTTCTGATCATCAATGATTCATTGCCCGAAAGTCGTTTTGCGGCTACCCGGAAGATGATCTTGACGCTGAAAAAAGCGCTAAAAGTCACCAATTCCTACCAATACAAATTTTCACGGCTCAAACCGATTTCCATTCAGTATGCACCCGACAGTACCTTCCGAATTTTCACCTGGCAGCTTTTTGTCGACGACAATACTTACCATTATTATGGGGTAATTCAAATGAACAGCCCCGAATTAAAGATGTATCCCCTGGTGGATCGTTCGGCTAAGATTGAAGATGTACAACAGACAGTCAGCGGGCCAGACAACTGGTACGGGGTGATTTATTACAACATCCTGAAAATCAATGATCCTGCCGGACCTAAGTATTTGCTTTTTGGACTGGATACCTATTCCTTTTTCAAACGCCGTAAAGTCATTGATGTCTTGACCTTTAAAGACGATCAAGTGGTGTTTGGTGCGCCCGTTTTCCCTAAAACCATCAACAATGAGGGGCCGGTAAATCGTCTTCTGCTGGAATACAGCGCCGAAACCAGTGTAAAAATGAACTGGGACGAAGCCATGGGCATGATCATCTATGACCACCTGATCCCCTTCAATGGCACCGCCAAATCCGGCCCTGTGAATGTGCCCGATGGTACTTATGAAGGTTTCAAAATTGAACAAGGGAAATTGGCGTATTTCGATAAGTTGGAAACACAAATTTTGGATGAAGCGCCTACACCAACACCGCTGAACGCCAAAAAGAACGCCATTTACGATCGGGGCAATCCGACTGGTAAGAAGAAGACGGGGGAAAATTAGGCTAAGTAGTGGGGCAAAAATAAGTGATCATTTTTCCTGAGCCAGAGGATTAGATAAGCCACTTGAAATGAAACGTTTACTTATCTAATCCTCTGGCAAAATGATCACTTATTTTTTTATCGCCCCTATCGCGACAAAAAGAAAGAACGGAAAGCTTCTAACTCTTTCCGTTCTTGTTCTATAAAACGGTCAAAGAGTTTAGGTCCAACTTGGGTTTTTAAAGCTGAAATACCCACATCAATCAGGCGAATTCCGGTATTGGTTAAAAAGACATTGTCGAAGGTAAGGCCCGGCATATCTGAGGGCCGACGCAAATCGCGGTGAACAAAACCCGCTTTGTGCAATTGTTCCAATTCGCTTTCAAAAACATCAAAAAATAGCTCCCGCTTTTCGTATTCAAAGGCTCGGAAATCATATGGGAAAAGCCGTTCCATGACCAGCATTTCCGAATCTTCGCCAAAAACTTCCAATCGTAGGAATTTCACCACTAAATCATTGATGCTGTTGGCAAACTTCATTTTGTCTGCTTCAGACCCAATGTCTGAGCGGGTATCTTCTTTAAATAATTTCCCTGCTTCCGTTTCTGAAAGGGCAATGACGGTGTTGTTATCACCAAAAGATAGCGTTTTGGAATAATGATTTTTCATGAACCGAAAAAACTTTGGCTTACGACCAGCGGCATTAGCCGCGCAACGTCAATAGCTAAGGGAACGGAGAACAGAGTTTAAGGTGCGTAGCACCGAAACAATATTAGGAAAAGAGTGACTCCCCGAAAATTTTGAAAACTTCCGGGGAGTCAAGTGAAATATCGTGCAATTTACACCTCATTCAAATCAATCGGCAACTTGCGTAACCGCTTACCCGTAGCCGCAAAAATGGCATTGGCCAAAGCAGGCGCTACTGGTGGCAAGCCAGGCTCACCTACCCCACCGGGCACTTCCCCACTGTTGACAATGTGGATGTCCATCTCCGGCGCTTCATTGATGCGCATGATCGGATAATCGTTGAAATTGGATTGTTGAGCCATGCCCCCTGCATAGGTAATTCCAGGTTTAATGGCGGCAGTCAGACCCATCACGATATTGCCTTCGGTTTGTGCCTTAACGTTGTCAGGGTTCACGTGCCAGCCACAGTCGATAACGGATACTACTTTATCAATTTTGACACTGCCATCATTTTGTTTGGACACCGTCACACAACAAGCGCTGATGCTGCCAAAACTTTTGAACATGGCAACGCCCCGGCCTTGTCCTGATGGCAGTTTTTCCTTCCAGTTAGCCTTTTCGGAAATCACTTCCAGCACTTTTTTGAAGCGAGCATCCTGAAGGATCCCTAGTCGGGCCTCAATTGGGTCCTGGCCAGCGGCGTGTGCCAATTCATCCATGAAACATTCCTGCCCAAAAGCAAAATTGGAAGCATACACCGAGCGCCACCATACGATGGGGATATCGGTTTTGACATTGCTCCAACTCAGTTTCCAAACGGGCAAGTTGTATTTGTGGTTTTCCGCGCTCAATTCGCCGGTAATCCAGTCGTCCACTTCGTGGTCTTTCAAACCATTGAATACCTGCCGGTTGATGGATTCTCCAATGGCATGGTGGTGGAATGCTGCAATTTTTTTGCCATTTACCGCGCCGCGCATCGCGCTTAACATCCCTGGGCGGTATGGCCCCTGGCTGATGTCATCTTCACGGGTCCAAATGACTTTGACCGGCTTTTTCAATTCTTTTGACAAGAAGCAGGCTTCCAGCAAAAAGTCGTGATAAGCTTTGCGGCCAAAGGCACCACCGAGCAGAAAGACGTTTATTTTGATTTGTTCGGGTTTCACTTTGAGGTAACCCGCTACGTCCCTCAATGCCCAATCTGGCCCTTGAATCGGTGCCCAAATTTCTACCTCGCCATTGTCTTTGACGTGGGCGATGGCATTCTCAGGCTCAATTGGCGCGTGGGCCAGGAAAGGCGTTTCATAAATTGCCTCCAGGGTCTTCTCCGCGTGTGCCAGTGTTTGATCAATATCCCCTTTTTCTTCAAAATTGATGCCCTCCGCTTTGGCGGCTTCATAACTTTTGGCGAAATAGCTATCGGTGGTCATTTTGTCCAGACCACTGTTATCCCAAGTTACATTCAGGGCTTTTTTGCCTTTGAGGGCGGCCCACCAGTTGGTTGCGATCACAGCTACGGCTTCTGAAGTTCGGTGCGGCATGGGGCGCTCGGCCTTCATCACCCTGATGACCCCAGGAATTTTTTTGGCTGCGGCATCGTCAATGGAGACGATCTTGCCGTGGATGGCTGGGGCATGCAGGATGGCAGCATAAACCATTCCAGGCACATCTACGTCCATCCCAAAAACGGCTTTGCCCGTCACGCGATCGGGCACATCCAAACGTGGCTTGGTTTTGCCGATGATTTTAAAATCCTTCGGATCCTTTAGTTTAGGATTCTTGGGGATGGGCAATTTGGAAGCTTCGTCGGCCAATTCGCCGTAGGAGAAACTTTTATCACTGTTCCGCTGATGAATACGTGCATCTTCTGCGTAACACTTGTCGACAGATACCCCCCAGCGTTTGGCGGCAGTCTCCGTGAGCATTTCTTTGGCAGCCGCGCCCGCTTTGCGCAGGGGCTCCCACAATTCGCGAACACTACTACTCCCGCCAGCGGTCTGGCTGCCGTATTTGGATTTTCCATCCGATTGGATGAGTTTGACTTTTTCCAAACTCACTTCTAGCTCTTCGGCCAACAGAGAAGGTACGGCCTGGGTCGAGCCTTGGCCCATGTCTGGACGAGGGTTGACCAACGTGATGTTGCCCAAATTATCGATGATGATAAAAGGGTTGATTTCGAGTTGTAGGGCTTCCTCCGTCAACTTGACGATTGAAGCATTTTTGGCGAAAGACGAGACCCCCAGCATCAGTCCCAAACCGGACAAACTGCTAAGCCTCAAAAATTCGCGACGACTATTGGAATTGGGTGTCATAAACTCTTAATTGTTGAGGTTGAGGGATTATTTACCACCAGCTTTGCCTACTTTTTGAGTACCACCACTGGTTTTGGATAAATCAGCTGCGCGGTGAATGGCTTTGCGGATGCGGTCATAGGTGCCACAGCGGCAAAGGTTGCCACTCATGGCACTGTTGATGTCTTCATCGGTAGGATCAGGAGTCGTTTTGAGCAAGGCTACGGCTGACATGATCTGGCCGGATTGGCAATAGCCACATTGGGGCACTTGCTCTTCGACCCAGGCTTGTTGTACGGCGTGGAGGGTAACTCCGTCCGAAATGCCTTCAATCGTAGTGAGTTTGGCACTTTTAGCCAGAGAAGATACGGGAGTTTGACAGGAACGAATGGGTTGACCATTCAAGTGGACCGTGCAAGCGCCACAAAGCGCCATGCCACAGCCAAACTTGGTCCCTTTGAGTCCTGCAAAATCGCGCAGAACCCATAGCAAAGGCATGTCTGGCTCAACATCCACCGTTACTTTTTTCCCATTGACATTTAGGTTATAAACAGCCATTGTGATGAATTTTGGGTGTAAAACAGCTTTAAAGGTACTCAATTATAAAAGTCAAAACCAGATAAATGTTGCGATTTCGGGCAAAAATGCAATTTAGAAGGGCTAGAGATGCCGTCGCCGAAAATCCTTCGGGTTTTCGCCATTCAGTTTTTTAAAGGTCTTATTAAAGTGAGAGAGGTTTTCAAATCCGCTTTCGAAACAAGCTTCCGATACATTGCAATGCTTTAGCAACAGGCGTTTGGCCGTGTTGATGCGGTATTGATTCAAAAACGCTGTAAAGGTCATGCCTGTCATTCGTTTAAAATAACGACAAAAAGCGGCATTGGACAAATTGGACAAAGCCACTATTTCCTCCATCCTGATTTTGTCGCGATGGTGTTTTTCTACAAAATGATAAATCCGCTGCAAGCGCTGCTGATCCTGAAAATATTGCTCGTTTTGAATGGGCGTTGCCCCTAGCTTTTGAGCATCGTTACACAATGCCAAAGTTTGAAAAATATCCAACAATTCCATCAGTTGTTGAAAATGGCTAAGACTGACTAAGCGCTTAAGGCGTTGTCCAATCGTGGTTTTGGTTTCCCCCAAAAAAGATACCCCTTCCCTAGCCTGTTCAAATAAACGCCGCACATCGCTCAACTCGGGTACCTGAAAAAAGTTTTTGCCCAAAAAATCCTCCTTGAGTTGAATGACGATCTTGTAATGTTCATGCTCCACACCATAGTCGAAGTTGAGGTGTGGTACATTCGGGCCAATAAAGACCAAATCGCTGCCTTCATAACGCGAGATGTGATCCCCAATGTGGCGGGTACCATTGGCCCCTTCGATGTAAACCAGTTCATATTCGGGGTGGTAATGCCACAAAAAAGTGTTGTGCAAACGCGGGGTGAGTAAAATCCGGAAAGAACGATCCGCATCTGGTCGAATGTCTTCAAACTGGATCTTCATGCTTTTTTGTTCAAAAATAACCTTTCAAATTGGTTTCTTCGTACAATCAGGTCAATAGGGAACAAAAAAATGCAATTGAAGGGGTGGAAAACGTACTAGTTCGGCGATAATTTTGCTTTATCAATCCAAGTTCCTTTTTCACCATCAAATCCAATACCATGCAACCTGAAACACCCACCATGGCTCCCACCATGACGCCTACTATGGCTTTCGACCACAACCATGAAGACATCCCCGGCAATCCTTCCACCGCGAAAAGTAGCCAGGCCAAACTCAACGATCGTTCGAATGGACAGCCGCTGCGTGTATTGTCCGAAGAAGATTGGCAGTTTTGGCAGCACAATGGCTACATCGTTGTCAAAGGTGCAGTACCCAAGGAAAACTGCGCCAAAATGGCTGCGCTGCTTTGGGAATTTGAAGAAAAAGACCCTAATGATTCTGAAACCTGGTATGCCCCTGCCCGCGCTGAAATGCGAATGAAAGAATTGACCAACAGCGGGATGGTAGAAATCTACAACCACCAATACCTCTGGGACAATCGCCAATCCGAACGCTTGTACAATGCTTTTGTGGACATCTGGGGCACTGAAAAACTCTGGGTGACCATCGACCGAGCCAATTTGAATTTCCCCTCTCGCCCCGGACATGAGTTCAAAGGTTTTATCCACTGGGATTACGACCCCGAGACCAAGCCTCAAAATGTCCAAGGTGTATTGGCTCTGGCCGACCAAACCGACGAAAACATGGGGGGATTTCAGGGTGTACCAGAATTGTTCCGCACCTACGATACCTGGAAACTCAGCCAACCAGCCGATCGCGATCATTTCAAACCAGACGTAACGGGCTTTGAACTGGTTAAAGTAAAAATGGAAGCAGGCGATTTGCTGATTTTCAACTCCAGCCTGGCTCATGGCATCCGGCCCAACCTGAGTAAGGACAAGGTGCGCATCGCTCAGTATATTTCCATGATGCCAGCCCAGGAAGAAGATCAAAGCCTCCTGAATTGGCGTCTCAACTCCTGGCGGGATCGCATTGCACCCGAAGGTTACGCTTTCCCAGGTGATCCGCGCAAATGGGAACAAACCCGTTACCAAACTGCAGAATTAAGTTCATTGGGCAAAAAGTTGCTGGGTTTGGAAAAATGGTAATTTTACAACCCATTTTAATCCATCTTTATGCTGTTACCATCTTATCGCGATTTTTACACCGAGCTCAACAACGGCGTCTCCATGCCCTTGTTGGGCTTGGGTGTTTATGATATGTACAATCAGGAAGCCGAAAGCGCTATACTTCAAGCGCTGGAAATAGGCTACCGGTTGATTGATACCGCCAGCATGTACAACAACGAAGTTGAAGTTGGCAATGCCATTCGCCAGTCGGGGCTTCCGCGTGAAGAAATTTTCCTGACTACTAAAGTCAATGACACGGATCATGGGTATGACCAGGCTTTGCGGGCTTTTGAAAGCAGTCAACACAAATTGAATTGTGAGTACATCGACCTTTATCTAGTCCATTGGCCCATCAAAAACAAAAGACAGGATACCTGGCGGGCACTGGAACACTTGTACCAGGAAGGGCAGGTACGCGCAATTGGGGTAGCCAATTATTTGGAGCCTTTTTTGGACGAACTTTTGCCAAGCGCAGCAGTTGTACCGACGGTTAATCAGGTTGAATTCAGTCCTTATTTGTTTCTAGAAGATCTACTCAAGCGTTGTCAACAAGAAAAAATTGTGTTGCAAGCTTACACCCCCTTGGTGCGTGGCGAACGTTTTAATGATCCAAAATTGCTGAGCTTGACCAAAAAACACGGTAAAACACCTGCTCAAATCATCCTGCGTTGGGCCCTCCAACTGGGTGTTTCCACTATTCCCAAGTCAGCCAATCCAAAACGTTTGCAAGAAAATTTTGATCTTTTTGATTTTTCCATCACTGATGCAGATATGGCATATTTGGCTACCTTTAACGAGGATTATCGGGTAGTGCCGAGTCCGATTTCAATGCTTTAATGAGGTTGAGGAAAGTTGAGTGAGGTTGAGAAGGTTTAGGCTACCGCAGCGACTTAGGCGGAATCGACACTAAACCTTCTCAACCTTCCTCAACCTTCCTCAACCTTCCTCAACCTTTTCACAAATTTTTGAATATGAAACCAACCTTACTAACGATCGCCTTCCTACTTTGTGGGCTCACTGCCGCCGTGCAGGCCCAATCACCTAATGCAGGAAAAAAGATGCTCTTACGTCACGCAGTATTGTTCAAGTTCAAGGACAGCAGTAGTCCAGCCGAAGTGAAACAAGTGGAGGACGCCTTTCGGGCCCTGCCCAAGCAGATCAAAGAAGTGAAAAGCTTTGAATGGGGCACGAACAACAGTCCAGAGAACCTTAACCAAGGGTTTACCCACTGTTTTTTCGTCACATTTGCTTCGGAAGCAGATCGGGAAGTCTATCTCCCCCACCCTGCTCACAAAGCTTTTGTGGAGGTTTTAAAACCACATTTGGACAAAGTTTTGGTATTGGATTATTGGTCAAAAAAATAACAACACAATGAACAACCGTACTGCGTTGTACACCCTGATGAGCGTGTGGTTCTTTTGGGGTTTTATCGCTGCGTCAAATGGCATCCTGATTCCGATGTTCAAAGAGCAGTTCCATTTGCAGCAATGGCAGTCCCAGTTGGTGGATTTTGCCTTTTATGCCGCTTATTTTGTAGGTTCAATCCTCTATTTTTTGGTTTCTGCCGCACTCAAGGGTGATATTCTCAACCGCATTGGTTACCGTCAAGGGATCATGTACGGTTTTATCATTTCTGCCGTAGGCACCTTATTGTTTATTCCTGCTGCTTCGCTGCAATCTTTCCCCCTGCTTTTGGGCGGATTGTTTGTCGTGGGCCTGGGATTTTCGTTGCAACAAACCTCTACCCAGCCCTTTATGATTGCGCTTGGTGACCCTGCGACGGGCGCACACCGCATCAACCTGGGTGGCGCAGTCAACAACCTGGGAACGACCATCGGACCGGTGTTGATCAGTTTTGTCATTTTCGGCTCGGTGGGCGATGCTGCACCTGAAGGAGTGGGGATTGAAGCAGTAAAAATGCCCTTCCTCGTGATTGGGGTAATTTTTATCCTGTTTGCCTTATTCTTCCGTTTTTCCAAATTGCCGACCATCACCAATGACGAGGACGTCCAAATTGGATTCGGGGTGCTGAAATACCCCCAGTTGGTCATGGGGATGATCGCCATTTTTTGCTACGTAGGCGCTGAGGTGACCATTGGTAGCAACCTGGGTGAATATTTGAAAAAGACCCAAAACCTCGATTCTTCCCAAATTTCTGAATACATCTCCTTGTTTTGGGGCAGTATGATGATGGGACGTTGGACGGCGGCGTTGAGCAATTTCAACTTCAAACCTGCGGTAAAAACCTTCTTAACCATCCTTACCCCTTTTGTGGCCTTCGGAGTGGTTTTGTTTGTCAATTGGCTGCGTGGATCGGATGTTTCGCCGCTTTATACTTATGCATTCTGTGTGCTGATCATCATTGCCGCGTTTTTTGCAGCGCAAGAAAAACCTATACGCACGATGGTGCTCTTCTCCTTGTTGGGCGGGGTGGCCATGATTGTGGGCATGCTCACGTCTGGGCAAGTAGCATTGTTTGCCTTCATCAGTGGGGGCTTGTTTTGCTCCGTACTGTGGCCTTGCATCTTTTCGCTGGCTACCGCTGGTTTGGGCAAGTACACCAATCAAGGTTCGGCTTACCTGATCATGATGATTTTGGGCGGCGCAGTGGTACCGGTTACCCAAGGTGCGCTGGCAGATGTACCTTCAATTGGCATCCAATTGTCTTATGCAGTGCCATTGCTTTGTTTTGGATACCTTCTTTTCTTTGGCATTCGGGTACAAACTGTCCTGAAAAATCAGGGCTTGGACTTTGACCGCGATGTTGCCGTGAAGGCAGGGCATTAAGCTGAATAACTTTTTACGTTTTTAGTCCAAAGAAAAAAGAGGACCCAAGGAACACAAAGCAAAGCGTTGTCAACGTCTAACTTTGTGCCCTTTGTGTCCTCTTTTTTTTTCTTTGTGGTAATAAATGTCGCTCTGGTAAACACTTCGAATTATATCTTCTTAAACTAAGTCTTCATGCCTTGCATTAGGATTATTCCGTAATTTTAGACCATGAAGTACTTAGACCAATCGCAGATAAAAGCCCTCCT
Organism: Saprospiraceae bacterium; assembly: GCA_027486765.1. Lineage (GTDB taxonomy): Bacteria > Bacteroidota > Bacteroidia > Chitinophagales > Saprospiraceae > Haliscomenobacter. The sequence goes on along the minus strand of JAIXOO010000451.1, from coordinate 34,722 downwards.
GCCCATGTCTGAATGTATTGCGGTCATGCGCGATTTGTTCAGATTAGACCCGGAAAAAGATCTCATCAATCCCCTACGCCCCAAGATGATCCTACCCAATGGGGGCATCCTCGGCATGATGCCCGCTTACATTCGACCCTATGGCGTAATGGGCATCAAGGTCATCAGTATTTATCAGCAGAATTATGCAAAAGGACTGAGTTCCCACCAAGGCATCATTCACCTTTTTGATGCCGAAAACGGGATGCTTTTGTTGAGTCTGGATGCCGATGAAGTAACCGCCATCCGCACGGCAGCTGTCAGCGCCTTGATGACGGATCTGCTTGCTGAAGACCGTGCAGAAACGCTATGCTTGATTGGTACTGGTACTCAAGCGATAACCCATCTGGAAGCCATTAGCTTGGTTCGTCCCATCAAACGGGTGCAGGTTTGGAGTAAAAACCCAGCCAATGTGGCGCGTTTTGTGCAGGAGCAATCTGAACATCACGATATTGAATTGTTCTCTTGCCAAAGTGCAGAAGAAGCAGTGAGGGAAGCCGAAATCGTTTGTACCCTGACCTCTTCCTCTGAGCCCCTGGTTTTTAATCCTTGGTTAAAAGCAGGAGTCCACATCAATGCTGTTGGTGCCAGCACCCCCAATTACCGGGAATTGGCACCTGAGATCATTTTTGACTCTGATGTATTTGTTGACAATTACGAGTCGGCGGGCAATGAAGCAGGTGATCTGATCCTGGCCGTAGGGGACAAAACCAAAGTTAGACCTTTGATCAAAGGGGATATTCATGAGGCATTAACCAACCCTGAGCTGGTCGATAAATCACACAAAACACTGTTCAAATCCTTGGGCTTGGCCATTGAAGACATTGCCGTGGCACACTATTGTTGGCAAAAGCTGGGTAAAAAAGCCAAAACTTAATATCGGGCACTTTCTTGATCCAAAATATCTATGGTTTTGGCAAAGTACGCCTTCGCTTCAGCAATGGATCGTCCGATGCAAACCATGCCCAGTTTTCCGTATTGAGAAAGCGCCCCAATCATGTGAAACGTGACGCCACACTGCGTAGCCCCATCGTATTGGATGCGGTTGCAATGGGCGATGTCGATCAAGTCCTGTGGAGATAGCCCTTTGTATTTTTCATTGACCACATTATCAGAGGCAAAATAGTAGCGGGTTTGCCCATTCGGCATTTGATAAGTGCCTTTTTGCCAATCAAACACCCCGTCCGTCAAAAACTGGAGCATCAAAAAAGGATGGGTAGTTCCTCCCTTGCGCAAGTTAATTTCGATGGCGCAGTGTTTCCAGGTCTTGCCTTCTTTTACCGATATAAAATCAATGCCGAAACGCCCCAACACGCCTTGTTGCTGCAATGCATCGGCCACCTTTTTGCCGATGGCTGCAATCTCGTAGGTGTACTCCGGATTTGCGGGGAAGGTTGCACCCAGAAAAACCTGCCCACTTTCCCCGCCCAAGACCTGGTCGTGCGTGGAGATGACTTCACTTTCTCCGAGTGGGTTGATGCGCATTTGAACTGAGGGCGATTCTTTAATTTGCCCTTCGATGAATTCCTCCACAATGCCTCCCATGCTTTGGAATTTTTGGATAAAATTGGTGTAGTCCAGGCCCTCCGCGACTACCGTGGTTTGTTGGGGCAAAAGTGCTTGTATCATCGCCAATGAATTGGTCGCATCCAGCACATATTTAGGAAAACGAAAAATGGCGTTCCCATCCCCCGAAAAACCATCGTTCATCTTGATGACGGCTTTTCGTAAATTAGGATTGTTGCGCTTGAGTTGCAGCAATGCACTGGCGATTTCTGCTTCGGAATGGAGGTTTTCAATCCCAAAAGGTAAGTTGAGATTCAGCTCTTTAAAAATCAATCGGCTCCCCGTTTTGGTGCCCAGGTACAACAAAGCGGGATCGCAGCCATACACGGGAATGTCTAAAGCCAGGGCTAGTTGTTGTTCGTATTCCGTCTCATTAAAACAGACCAAATGGGCCAACTCCGAGCCTTTGATGTTCGCCTTGATCCGCTGGATCAGCCGAGGGCGAGCCAGGATTTTTTCGGTCAAGGAGCACTGACTGGCATCGTAACAACTGAGCAAGGTAAGTCGCTGCCGGGCATGAAAGCCAGTGACCCCCGGCAACAAATGCAGGTAATAATCAACGATGATTTCATCGACGGGCATACTGGTCACGTACACCACCCGGGTGCGCGGCATGCGCAAGAGCATCAGCAAACACAGGAGCCTTTCTTCGTAAAATTGAGCACCTTGCAAAGCTCTCAGGATTTTTTGATCAAGCGTCAAACTGGGAATGACCACCACCGTTTTTTCAGCCAGGTCATTGGAGAAGATATGTGGATACTGCTCCACAAACCGCTGCTGGAGGAGTTGGTACTGGTGATTGCGGTGGTCTACACGCTGTGTTTGCATCATCGGACAGGCTTGTTGAAATTTCAACAAGGTAGCTAGGTAAAGCAGGCTAGAGCAATGACTTTGTTGCTGGTAATCCGATGATTTTCAGTGGGAAATTATAGGCTCGAATAAACTTACCCTAAGCAAAAACAGCACGAACCATCCTTTCCTTTCCACTCAAATCCTCGCGCAATTCAACCTGTTTCCAGCCAGTTTCCACTAATAAAGCAACGACCGCCTTGGCATTGTATTCATTGCATTCAAAAAACAGGTAGCCATTTGCACGCAGGAATTGCCGCGCAAAACGGGCGATCTGGCGGTAAAAAACCAGGGGATCATCGTCGGCGACAAATAGTGCCAGATGGGGTTCAAATTGCATGACTTGAGCGGGCATTAGCGCTTGCTCCTGTTCTGGAATATAAGGTGGGTTGCTGATGATGATGTCAAAAGTTGGGTGGTTTGGAAAATGTTGGAGCCAAAGGGTTTCCTGCAAAATATCCACTTCGAGCCAATGGACTTGCACTTGATTGAGTTGGGCATTTTCCTGAGCGAGCGCGAGGGCTGTGGGGCTTATATCCAGTCCCCAAAGTTCGGCACGGGGTTGTTTTTTTGCCAAGGTGATGGGGATGCAGCCGGAACCAGTGCCGATATCGAGAATGCGGGGCGAGCTGGTAAGAGCTGGAGTGCTTATCGTTTCCAGCACCCACTCCACCAATTCCTCTGTTTCTGGTCGTGGAATCAGCACTCGAGGATCAACTTTGAATTTGAGGCCATAAAAATCGGCTTGCCCGAGAATGTATTGGAGCGGTTCGTTGCGTTCAAGGGCGGAGAAGATAGATTGTAGGTGTGCCGTTTGGGTCTCGTTCAGAATCGCTTGGGCAAATTGGGTGCGCTGGAGCTGGAAACAGTCCTCAAAGACAATCCGGGCGATGCTTTGGGCTTCGCGGGGGTCGAAGAGGGATTGGAGGGCGGTGGCAAATTCATCGTAGGTTTTCATGGTGGGTAGCGCTAGATGGGAACCAAACAGTTCGTCATCCCGAACTTTGATCATTTTTGTCATTGCTTAGGTGATTCCTTGAGTGCCTTAGGTTTCTTAGGTGGTGAATGAACATCCTGCTACGCAGGTTTTTTCTTTTTTACCACCTAAGAAACTTTAGAAACCATAGACTCACCTCAGATTATGAATCTTAAGATACTTAGCAGTCAGGGGGTAAATGAGGCTCAAGACAACCTCCCCCGAAAATCCTCATACCCAAAATGCTTCACCACCTCCAACTGATCATCCTCATGCCAGATACAAATATCCGGATGTTTGACCCCATTAAAAGTAGTGGTTTTGACCATGGTATAATGGATCATGTCCCAGAGGATCAGGCGGTCACCCACTTGTAGTTCTTGCTCGAAGGAGTATTCCGTCATAAAATCTCCAGCCAAACAACTCACGCCACCCAGGCGATAAGTCGGTTTGCCTGGTACCGGATCGGTAGCCCCCAAGACTTTTGGTCGGTAAGGCATTTCCAGCGTATCAGGCATATGGGCAGTGAAGGAAACGTCCAGAATCGCGGTTTTGACCCCATGGCTGTCCACAATGTCGAGCACCGTGGAGATCAGTTCTCCCGTTTCCCAGGCGATGGCGCTACCCGGTTCCAGGATCACTTCCAGGTGGGGATTGCGCGAGCGAAAAGCCTGCAAGGCTTTGATTAAGTGATCCACATCATAGCCCTGGCGGGTCATCAAGTGCCCGCCTCCAAAGTTGATCCACTTCAACTGAGGGAAAAAGACGCCAAAGCGGGCTTCCACGGCTTCCAGCAGGTTGGCGGTATCTTCTGCGCTGGATTCACAAAGGGTGTGGATGTGCAAACCTTCGATCCCGGCAGGCAATTGCCCGCCCAGGTTTTCCAGCATCGTGCCTAGTCGTGACCCTGCCGCAGAAGGATTGTACAAATCCGTTTCCACCACCGAAAACTCAGGGTTAACCCGCAAGCCCGGCGAAATGGGTCGCTCGGCTTGGCTCAATGGGGCCCAAAACCGCTCGTACTGCGCCACTGAATTGAAAGTAATGTGGCTGCTGTAGCGCATGATTTCCACAAACTCATCCGGCATGTAGGCCGGGGAGTAGGTATGCGCCTGCACGCCCATTTCTTCGAATATCAGCCGCGCTTCGTGCAGTGAACTGGCGGTAGCTCCCGCCAAATATTGCTTCACCAGCGGAAAAACCTTCCACATGGAAAAACCCTTGAGTGCCAGGATGACGGATGCTCCAGACTCCTGCTGCACCCGCTGGATGAGTTCCAGGTTGCGGCGCAGTCGGGATTCATCGAGTATGTATGCGGGGGAAGAAACTTGAGTGTAGTTAATCATTTATTGAGGTTGAGGAAGGTTAAGGGAGGTTGAGGGAGGTTGAGGCTGCCGCAGCGACCTAGGCGTTTCCAAGTCTAAGTCGCTGCGGCAGCCTCAACCTTACTCAACCTTCTCAACTTTCTAAACTTCTTATCAATATTCAAACTCCAGTTCCCCGTCTACCTCCTCATGCCAAGGCAAACCAACTTCGCCCAATGCAGCGAGGAAAGGATCTGGATTAAATTCTTCTACGTTGAACACGCCTGCGCCGCCCCAGTGGCCTTCCAGGAACATTTTTGCCCCAAGCATAGCCGGAACACCCGTAGTGTAAGAAACCCCCTGGGTACCCGTTTCTTTGTAGGCGTCCTGGTGCTGGCAGTTGTTCCAGATGTAGTAGTTGCGCAACTTGCCGTCCTTGATGCCCCGAATGCGGCAACCAATGGAGGTTTGGCCCGTGTAGTTTTCACCCAGATCGCCGGGATCGGGGAGTACGGCTTTCAGAAACTCCAGCGGAATCACGTCAATGCCTTTGTACTTCACAGGTTCGATGCCCGCCATGCCAATGTTTTGGATCACGCGGAGGTGGGTGAGGTATTCATCGCCAAAAGTCATCCAGAAGCGGGCTCTTTTGAGCGAAGGGTAGTTTTTCACCAAAGACTCCAGCTCCTCGTGGTAAATCACGTAAGAACGTTTGGGGCCTACGTTGGGATAATTGATGTCTTTCCAGATTTCGTGCGGCTCGGTGTACACCCACTGGCCATTTTCCCAGTAGCGGCCTTTTTGAGTCACTTCGCGGATGTTGATCTCCGGGTTGAAGTTGGTGGCGAAAGCTTTACCGTGGCTGCCCGCGTTGGCGTCGATGATGTCGAGGTAATGCATTTCATCGAAGTAGTGTTTGGCCGCGTAGGCCGTAAACACGCCAGTTACCCCGGGGTCAAAACCACAACCCAGGATGGCGGTCAAACCCGCGGCCTTGAAGCGCTCCTGATACGCCCATTGCCAGGAGTATTCAAATTTGGCTTCATCTTTGGGTTCGTAGTTGGCGGTGTCCAAATAGTGTACCCCCGTTTGTAGGCAGGCTTCCATGATGGTCAAATCCTGATAAGGCAGGGCCACGTGGATGAGCAGTTTGGGTTGGAAACTTCTGATGAGCGCCACCAATGCTGGCACGTCTTCGGCATCTACAGCGGCAGTGCTGATGTGTTGATGCCCAGTGTCGCGTTTTACATCGTTGACAATCACGTCGCACTTGGATTGGGTGCGGCTGGCGACCAGGATTTCGGAGAATACTTCAGGATTTTGAGCGCATTTGTAGACCACAACCCGGCCTACCCCACCCGCGCCAATGATGAGTACTTTGGACATTTTTCAATGGATTTTAACGATGAATGCTAGCTTGTCAGTCGACAAGCCAGATTAAGACGCAAAACTAGCGCAAAGGTTTCAGTGAAGGGGAATTTATACTAGATAATTTGTGAAAGCCAGGCTAAAATTAATATCGTGCTGTATAGTAGCCATATCGGTACATTCAAATAAGCATTCAAGGGAATTCCATAGCGACGGGATAAATGCACGCCATAAATCAGTTTCTCCAGCCCATAGGCTAGAAAATTAGCCAGGGCAATGCCCAACAAACCCCAAATGGGCACCAAAACAAAGCAGGCAATTACATTAAATGCAGCCTCACTACAGGCGCCAATCAGCGTAATCCGTTTGTCCTGCAAAGCGTTGAGGATCGGGAAAGAAAACACCACCCGCGAAATCACCAGCAACAAAAAGGTATTAAAAACGGGTAAACTCGCCAAAAAATCGGCATTGAACAACGCCGGAAACCACCAGCGGGAAGTCAATAGGAGCACGATAGTAAAAGGCAGCAAAAAATGCATCAAGCTGGTAGAACGTTGTCGGATTTCGGGCATGGTGCCCGCTAAATCCGTTGCCGCTTTTTGCAAAATCAGGGCATTGAGCCCGCCCACCAAAGCTAGAGACACGGGCAATTCCCGGGCACCGTAACGGAAAAGGGCAAATTGAAGCTCGTCCCCCGCATAATACCAGTTCACGATCCAAGCGTTGAACACGGTGATGTAGCCGCCAATGGCGGAGTATATCATCAAGTAAAAAGAAGCATTCCACCAGTTTTTAAAGTGCAGCCACTCCCAATTCCACTGGCCAAAGCGCAGCGCCAAAACGATCAACCACAATGCTTTAACCAAAGAAAGCCACAGTAAGCCCAACACAATCGCCCCAGCGCTCCAACCCCAAAAAGCGGGCAACAAAACAACCAACAGTTGAGCCCCAAAGCTCAATATTCCATACACAAATAGCTCAATGGGCTTTTTTAACAACACATACAAAGTATCGGTCAGGAGTGTGGGCAAATAAAAAAACAGAAACAACAGGGCGATGCTGGCAAAAGGTAAACTGGTTTGGCCGCTAAAAACGGGCAGAAATACGGCAGGAAATAAACTCAGCGCACCCAATAAAACGCCACTGATCAAGAAATAAACAGTAACCGCTACAGCCAATAATTGCGATTGCGCTCTGGCTTCTAGGCGGGGATAACAATTCAATAAACCTTGTTGTAAACCAATCATCCAAAAGAAACTCAGTGCCCCGCCCATGAACCAAACTTGCTCGTATTGGCCGATGGCGGCGGTGCTCAGGCTGCTTTTGGCAAGGAGAATGGCAATCAGGAGCATGGTGCCCTGGCGGAGGAGCTGGTAAATAAGCAGCGCCCTGGGAAGTGTAATCAGGGTTGATATTTTGAACTTCGTGTTTTGCATTTGGTATGGCAATTCTTCCACCTTGTGGTCTTGCGAAGGTAGTAGATTTTGCCAATTCGGGTTTTAAGTTTAAGTTTACCCGAAGGAGTATTTTCTCCATACTACTTATACCCATTTTCAATTCCAATACCAGCGACAATGAAATTGCTTAAAGCATCCATTTTACCTTTTTTTTGCTGTTTGTTTTCCTTGACCGCAAGCGCCCAATTGATCAGTGATTCGATTGAGGTTGAAAAGCATTTCCGCCGTTTTCATTTCAATCAACCCGAAAACAACAAAAAGAACAAGAGCCTCATTTTTGTACTACACGGCTCGGGTGGAAATGGCAAACAAATGATGGCTGGGGCAAGCAAATTGGATAAATTGTCTGCGAGTGAAAATTTCATAGTTGTTTATCCAGATGGGTACAAGCGCTACTGGAACGAGTGCCGCAAAGCCGCCACCACCCCTCCAAACCTGGAGAACATCAATGAAGAAGCCTTTTTCGAGGCAATGATCCAATATTTTAAAAAGCAGTACCGGATCAATCCAAAAAATGTTTTTGTGGTGGGCACCAGTGGCGGCGGTCACATGGCTTACAAATTGGCCATGACCTTGCCTGAAAAAATAAAGGCCATCACCGCCATTGTAGCCAGCTTGCCAGACCCCAGTAATTTTGACTGCATCGATAAAAAAGTGGCCAAACCCGTGATGATTGTCAACGGGACAGCAGACCCCTTAAATCGTTGGGAAGGTGGAGAAATTGTACTCGGCAATGGGGTCAATATGGGTTTAATCCGTTCTACAGAAAGTAGTTTTCAATATTGGTCGGCTTTGGCTGGATACACTGGCACGCCTTTGAAAACGGCTTTACCTGATACTGATCCCAAGGATGGCAAGACGATTGAGCGGTATCAATTCAAAGAAAAGGGGAAGCCAGAAGTGACCCTACTGAAAGTGATTGGAGGTAAACATGATTATCCGGGGGATATTGATGTGTATTTGGAGGCTTGGGCGTTTTTTATGCGGTAGTAGTAGGAGTTGCTTTTAATCACTCAACAAAAGGCTATTCGGTAACAGCTCCTGGCGACCAAAATCATTGTTTAGGCCTACGGTGGAATCTTAAACTTTTACCCAATAACTTATCATGTTGCGTACAAATGTTTGTGTGGTAGGTGCAGGCCCTGCGGGTACAGTTGCATCGCTTTTTTTGAGCAAAAATGAAGTCCCACATATTTTGGTAGATAGAGCCATGTTTCCACGCGAAAAAGTATGTGGAGAGTTTTTTGATGGGCGACTGCAACGTATTTTAAACAAAATTGAGCCCAATTTCATGCAAAACATGAAAGAAAAAAACATCATTCAAGATATTCGTCGATATACTTACTTCAATACAAAATTGGAACAACTTACGGTTGATACTCCGTTGAATATGACTGCACGTGTTAGTGCTAACCGCTATGATTTCGATAATTATTTGTTAGAAGAAGCCTTAAAAAGCAAATATGTACAGTATTTTGACAACACCAATATCTCCACAGGCAAAGTTACTGCGACCGGAGTCTCGTTAAGTAATTCGACAAAGTCTTTTGAAGTGGAAGCCCAAACCGCTATTTTAGCCACTGGCAGTAATTCCCCTTTATCCCAAAAAATTGTCCCAAAAAATCGCGCCATTGGGCATTTTTTGTTAGCAGCTCGTGGCTACTATCGCAATATTGCCAAACCTGATCAACAAAATGTAGCCCAGGTGTATTTTTTTCGGCAGCCGTTTCCTTATTACTTGTGCCTGGTTCATTTACCCAACAATTTGGCTACGGCTGAAGTTTGTATGTTAAAAACCATTGCCGCGAAACATCGGGTAAATCCCGAAAGTTTGTTGCTAAATATAGTTAGAGAACACGCTGAAATTAAAAAAATCTTTACTGACGCAACATTGGAGGGCAAAATAAAAGGAGCTAGTTTGCCCAGAGCTTCGGGGAAACAGGCCATTTCTGCTGAAAGAATTTTGCTGGCTGGCTCCTGTAGTTCTATAATTAACCCGGTGACAGGTTGGGGTGTGGGGCATGCGGCCTTCGAGGCAATGTTGGCTGTAAACCAATATGTTGCAAGTGCACAAATGAACGACTTTTCAGCAAAAGCTTTTCGAGAATACGATAAAAAAATACATGGCGCACTAGGAAAAGAACGTTTAATAGGACGTTTGGCAGATTGGGCGTTAATGCATGGTTCCAGTCCTGTAGATTGGATGATCGGTTGTATTGCTTCAAATGCCTGGCTTTCACGCAAAGCAAGTGCGTTAATCAATAGCGTCTAGTGCTTGGGCACTAGTGCATTGCAAAAACGCTTGAAAAATAAAGCATAGCCAAGACTTAATCGAAGTTTTACAGTCGACCAAGTCTTGACCTTCCCCCCTACAACTTCCGATCAATCTCCTTAAACACAATCCCATACTGCTCCAACTCACTCAACACCGGCTCGTACACTTCCTTCATCACCGGAATTTGCACCCCGCGTGACTTGATTTTCCCTTCCACCACCAGCTTCACAAAGATGGCCATGGGCAAACCTACCGTTTGCGCCATCGCGGTTTCTTCGGCATTTACCCCTTTTTGGGACATGGTGGAAGTGCGGATGCGTTTTTCACCTTTTTTCTCGTATTCAAATTCATGGTGCATTACCACCATATCTTTATCAGTCGGTTTGAGCTTCCATTTGTCCCGCAGTAGGTGCTCCAGGATCAATGCTGGCGTGGCATTGGGCAGTTTGATTTTTTTCTTGCTAAAAACCCCCAACCATTCCAGTTTTTTCATGATCGGTGAATTGACGTCTTCTTCGTTCAACATCTGGGCAATCCGCTCTTTGACCGAACCACCGATGTGTTGATCCACGTAGGCATCCATCAATTCGTGGTAGGAGATTTCGCCAGAATGCAAGATGGGGAAGTCAGCATCGGTCAAGCCAATCTGAATCAGCGCATCCCAAGCTTCACAGAATCCAGGGTAACGCAAAGTTCCTCGTAAAATATTGGGAATGTCGCCCAATCCGTATGCTTCGCGGTACAACAGGGAATCGCGGTTGGCGTAAGCCTCCATTTTGCCCACTTCGGGAATGTCGATGGTACGGCATTCCTTGTACAGGCGGTGGTAAGGCTGGTAACGCAAGCGACCGTTTTCCAGGTATTGTGCCGTCCCTTGACCCGCTAGAACCACGTTCCGAGGGTTCCAGGTGATTTTGTAATGCCAGGGATTGTCGTCACTTTCGGGTGCAATCAGGCCCCCCGTATAGGAGCGAAAAGCGGTGACTTTGCCTCCACTTTCTTTGATCTCATCAATGACTTTCATGGCGGACATGTGGTCGATACCGGGATCCAGGCCCATTTCACCCATAAAAATCAGCTCCCGATCGCGGGCTTCATCACCAAGGCGGTACATTTCCTGCGAAACGTAAGAAGCAGTGATCAGGTGTTTTTTTAGCTTTACACAGTCGTGTGCTACTTCGAGGTGCAAGTGTGCGGGCAGAATGGATACGACCACATCGGCGCGACCAATCAATTCGCGGCGGTCATTGACCTTAAGTACGTCCAACCATACCGCGCGGCCATTGGGGTGGTTTTTTACTTTTTTTTCGGCGTTCTCTAGTTGGGCATCCGCAACAGTAACGAACCAAGACCGCACTGCGGCTTGTTCTAATACATATTTGATCAGTGAACTGGAAGAAAGTCCGGCTCCGATGATCAGAATGTTGTTCATATGGTATATTTTTGAACTAAGGGCATGTTTGTTTTGGGCATGCCCTGATGTAAACCAATTGCGCTGATGGTAGAGTTGAAATTACAAGTGGACTATCGTTGTTATGCATCAACGACAGAACTTCCACCTGAGTATCAAGAGTTGTTGGACTGTGCAAAAAAAGCCTTGGGCCTATCGTATTCGCCGTATTCTTCATTCAAAGTGGGTGCTGCCATTTTGCTGGAGGATGGAACCCTGGTACCGGGGGCCAACCAGGAAAATGCGTCCTACCCGCTTTGTTTGTGCGCCGAACGAAATGCCTTAGCCGTGGCAAATATACAGTATCCTTCCCAAAAAATGGTAGCAATGGCCGTAGTTGCTGCAAAAGAAGACATTTTTGTTTCGCCTTGTGGGGCTTGTCGGCAGGTGATTTGGGAAAATGAGCAGCGCAATGGGGGGCCGATTATCATGCTTATTCAGGGGCCAGAGGGGAAGATGTATCGTTTTGAGTCGATCGGGGATTTGTTGCCTTTTGGGTTTAGTGGGAAGGATTTGGGGTGAAAACGGGTAGCCAAAGCTTAGGATTAGGTTTTTTAAGTTATTGATAGAACCCAGCTTCGCAGGGCTTTTTTCTTTTTTCACCACCTTAGACACCTTAGTTCACCTTAGTGGGCACCTTAGAAATTTGGGGGCTGTGTTTAGAAATAGAGAAGTGGCTCATTTTCGGCACTATTAGTGTTTACGTTAAATTAAGTTTGGGTTAAATTTTTAGTAGCGGTAGGAAATGGGAGCTATAATTCGTATGTTTACGACATACAAACTAAAAGCGCTCTATGCACGCCAAAACTACCGAATTTGATCCCGAATTACAAGAGCTGGCGCTGTTTGCCAAGCTCCTCTCCCACCCTGCCCGCATTGCGATCATCAAGCTCCTGGCTGCACAAAAAACTTGCATTTCCGGTGATATTGCCAATGAATTGCCCTTGAGTCGCGCCACGGTATGCCAGCATTTGCAGGAGTTGAAAAACGCGGGGCTGATCAAGGGCGAGATCAGTGGTTTGAACGTGAATTATTGCCTCAATGTAGAAAAGTGGCGGACCGTCAAAGCGCAGTTTGAGGGATTGTTTTCGCTCACCATTCACGACATCAGCTGCAATTGTTAAATACCCAACCTTATGAAAATTGCACTTTTTAGTGACATCCACGCCAACTTGCCCGCATTACAGGCTGTCTTGGCAGACATTGACCAAAAGAACCCCGATTTGATCTATTGTTTGGGGGATTTGGTAGGCTATGCCCCCTACCCCAACGAAGTCATTCAGGAAATTCAACGAAGGAAAATTCCCACCATTGCCGGGAATTACGACGAGGGCATTGGCCTGGCTTCCGACAGTTGTGGTTGTGCCTACAAAGAACCGATTGATAAAAGCCACGGTGCCATTTCCATCGCTTACACCAACTCGATCGTTCAGCCCGCTGAGCGTGCTTTTTTGAAGGAATTGCCCCGGCATTTTGCCCTGGACTTTGAGTTCAATGGGGAGAAATTCCGCTTGCTGCTCGTACACGGCAGTCCACGCAAAATCAACGAATATTTGTTTGAAGACCGGGACGAAAAAAGCCTGCTGCGCATCATGGAACAAGCACAGGCCGACATCATGGCTTTTGGACATACCCACAAACCTTACCACCGCACTTTAAGCAATGAAGACGGCAACACTTTCCGTCATGCCATCAACATTGGCTCCGTAGGCAAACCCAAAGATGGCGACGTAAGGGCTTGTTACGTCATACTCGAAATTACCCCTGAAACTTCCATGAGCAAAATCGAGAGCCTGAGCGTGGAGTTCGTAAGGGTCTCTTACGATGTGGAAAGCATCGCGAGCGCCGTAGAGGCTAGTCCATTGCCCAATGAATACGCGGATATGTTGCGGAAAGCATACTAAATTCTAAAAAAACAACATGAAAATTTCAGAATTCAAAACCCACTTAGCCACCCTCAATTCGGTTGGCTTCAAACTGCCCAATGGCGAATGTGTCCCCCTCCATTTCCACATCACCGAGGTAGGGCGCATCACCAAACATTTTATTGACTGTGGTGGCGATGTTCACGAAGAAAAATCGGCCAACCTGCAAATTTGGGTAGCCGATGATACCGACCACCGATTAACGCCGCGCAATTTGTTGAACATCCTTGATCAATCCAAAAAGGTATTGAATGAAGAGGATTTGGAAATCGAGGTGGAATACCAAACCGAAACCATTGGAAAATACGGTTTGAGCATTGATGACGACGCTTTTGTGCTGGTTGCGAAGGAAACAGATTGCCTGGCCAAAATCAAGTGCAATATCCCTCAGGCAAAGCCCAAAATCAAGTTTTCCGAATTGACCCTCGCCACTCAAAGTACTTGTACACCCGGCGGCGGTTGTTGTTAAAATCCAAACCGATGAGTCACAAAAACGTCCTGGTCCTTTGCACTGGCAATTCTTGCCGCAGCCAGATTGCCCACGGGTATTTGGAGTATTTTACCGACCCGAGCAAAGTAAAAGTATACAGCGCCGGAGTTGAAACCCACGGCGTTAACCCTCGCGCCATCGCTACCATGCAGGAAGATGGCATCGACATCAGCCAGCATACTTCCAACAACGTCAATGAATACCTGGATGTAGATTTCGACTACGTGATCACGGTATGCGACAATGCGAACGAGCGTTGCCCTATTTTTCCGGGCAAAGCGCAAAAGTTTCACCACAATTTTCCAGATCCGGCTAAGGCTGTGGGGAGCGAGGAGGAAATCATGCAGCAGTTTCGGGAAGTGCGGGAGGTGATCAAGGTGTATTTCGGGGATTTCGCGAAACAGTACTTGCAATAGAGTGGATTGATTGTCAATAAACTAAGCAATCTTAAGCTCAACGACCAGCGGCAGAGCCGCTAAACGTCTGTAGCCTGAAGTGCCGAATTCTGAGGTAAAGGTGCAGAGCACCGCAACAAAGAAGCAGGAGTTACGGTGCTCTGCACCTTTAATCAGGTACCATGCATTAAAGCTACAGACGTTTTGGCGGCGCTGCCGCTAGTCGTTGCCTAATAATTCCCTGATAATCAATTCGCCCGAAATCTAATTTTTCAATACCATTTCAACCTAAAAACATGTCTGCCAACGACTGTGCACCCGCGCACGAACGCAAAAAACTGAGTTTCCTCGACCAATACCTCACTCTCTGGATCTTCCTCGCGATGGGTATTGGTGTAGGCATCGGCTACTTCTTTCCCTCTTCCTCGAATTTCATCAATTCCTTTTCCAGCGGCACCACCAATATCCCGCTGGCCATAGGCCTGATCCTAATGATGTACCCGCCGCTAGCCAAGGTGCGGTATGAAAAAATGGGGGAAGTATTCCGCAACACCAAAATTCTGACGGCCTCCCTGCTCCTGAACTGGGTGATTGGTCCCATCCTGATGTTCCTGCTGGCGATTACCTTTTTGCGCGATCAGCCAGAATACATGATTGGTTTGATCCTGATCGGATTGGCGCGTTGCATTGCCATGGTGATTGTTTGGAACGAACTGGCCGAAGGCAACCGCGAATACGCAGCGGGTTTGGTGGCTTTGAACAGCATCTTTCAAGTGTTGCTCTATAGTGTCTATGCCTATTTTTTCATCACCATTCTGCCACCGATTTTTGGCATGAAGGGGCTGGATGTCAACATCACCATCGCCCAAATTGCCGAAAGTGTGGCCATTTACCTGGGCATTCCTTTCCTGGCGGGGATCATCAGTCGTTATGCACTGATCAAAATCAAAGGAGAAGAATGGTTTCAAAACAAGTTTATTCCCATCATTTCGCCCATTACCTTGATCGCACTACTCTTCACCATCGTGGTGATGTTCAGCCTCAAAGGAGAATTGATTGTACAAATACCGCTGGATGTGCTGCGCATTGCGTTGCCTCTGGTGATTTACTTTGCCATCATGTTCTTGCTGAGTTTTTTCATCGGCAAAGCCTTTGGTGCGGATTATTCCCAAAACGCCTCGATAGCTTTCACTGCGGCGGGCAACAACTTTGAGTTGGCCATCGCGGTAGCCATTGGGGTATTTGGCATCAATAGTGGACAAGCTTTTGTGGGGGTGATTGGACCATTGGTGGAAGTGCCAGCCCTGATTGCGTTGGTGAATGTGGCGTTTTGGTTGAGAAAAAGATATTACCTTCCAGCGTAAAGCCTTTATTTAATGCGTTTGGAACTTTGAATCTCTTTATGATCAAACCTGAGTCATCCCAAATTTCTTAATTGGGATGACTCAGGTATTAATACTCTAAAATAAACTTCGACAAATTTTGCCCCAAGTCCAGTCCCAATTTTTTGCGGAGGCGGTAACGGGCAATTTCCACCCCCCGGAGAGAGATGCTCATGAGGTTGGAGATTTCTTTGGTACTCAGGTTTAGCCGCAACAGGACGCAAAGCCTTTGCTCATTGGGGGTGAGGTCGGAGAAGTGCTCCCTGAGGCGATTCAGAAAATCTCCGTGAACCTGGTCAAAATGATATTCAAACTGATTCCAGTCTTCTTGAAGCCTTAACGAAGTATCAATTTCCCTTACGATTTTCTCCAGGGCGTGTTTTGTTTCCACACTTTTCCCTTTTTGCTTCACTTCTTCCAATTCTTCTTTGATGGTTTCCATGAAGGTGTTTTTCACCACCAAATTCATGGTGGAAGCTGCCAGCAAGCTATTGAGGTGCTGCAGTTCACTTTTCATCTTGTCCTCTTCTATTTGTCGTACCGCCTGTTCCTTTTGATGTTCTATGTCGATCAACTCCTGCTGTTTTTTCATCAATTCCTGTTGTTTCACCTCTTCCGCTTTTTGTGCCCTCAACTTGTACCGGCCCTTTTGCAGCTTGGACACCATCAGCAGACACAAAATACCCAAAGCCACATATAAAATCCGGGCCAGCAGACTCCGATGAAACGGCGGTTTTACTTTTAAAAAAATGGGCTTGCTCGTGATGATCTGCCCCAGAAAGTTTTTGGTTTGCACCCTAAACTCATATGCACCTTCCTTAAGATTGGTGTATTCCTTGACTGTAGCGTAAGTCCATTCCCCATACCCCTCGTCAAAACCTTTCAGGCGATAACGAAACTGCTGGTTGTTCACTTCATTGAACTGAAACGCCTCCACTTCGAACTGCAACACTTTGGCCCGATACGAAACCGTCAAATGCACCGGATTTTCCAATTTCACACCAAAGGGTTTTCGTTCATACAAAATGCTGTCTTCAGCCACATTGATTACTTTGCTTACGATCAAAGGTTTTTCAGCAGCCAAAAGATTCTCTAACTCAGCCCGGTACTGGATAAAACCTTCGTTGGCATTGAACAACACGCCATTGTCGGCATGCACCGAAACATTCAGTAAATCATTGTTGAAAGAATAACGCAAACGAAACAAGGAAGACGGCACAAAGGTATAGTTGTCGACACTGATTTGTTTAAAAAAGCCTGCAATGTCATCCGTGTAGACATGGACATTTTTTTGGTTGTCTTGTACCATTAAATAGACCTGGTGTTCCCCGATAACGGTGGAAAAGGTCTCCGATTTTACGATGCGATTCTTGGCCTGATCTATTTTATACACTCCTTTGGGGGTACCCAGATACAGTTCGTTGTCAATTCGACTCAATATAATCTGCTCATCCATTGGGAGGCCTTGGCTGGCGGAAATTTTATGTACAGCCGCCGCCGTTAAATCGCTTGACAACGACAATTGGTACAAGCCTTTGTAGAACTGCCCTACCCAGATTTTTCCTTGCCGGTCTTCTTCAAAAAAACGGCTTGTCTCCTTAAAACCTGAGATTTTTCCGACCCCTTCAAGTTCCATTTTTGCATTTATCCTGAAAAGATACAAGCCCGAGTAGGTGCCGCCGATGGCAAAACCAGGGTTAGATTGCAGCTGTTTTACCACCCACAACCCATGCGTAGTGGCGATCCGTTTAGCGGTCCCGTTCGCCAGTAGGAAAAGTCCGGTGTGGTGTCCGGCATACAATTTCCCGGAGATGTTTTGCATCCCGTATGCAGGGCCTTCCGTTCCTTTAAGAAATACGCTTTGGCCTGCATTTTTCGCCAAAAAGTAGATGCCACCGGATGTAGTGTAATAGGTACCTTCATCCCTATGGTAAGCTTCATACCCGCTGCCCTGAATGTTGATTTCCTGGTTAATGAAGCGCATCGGGGAATTGATGTCGATGAGGGCAATCCCGTTTTGCATGCCCACCCACAGGTTCCCGGAATAGTCTTGAAAGGCGCGCAAACAGGCGTTGGACAGTAAGCCATCCTGGGTCTTGATGTTCTCGAAGGACTGTTTTTGCAAATCGAAAAGAAACATCCCAGCCGTCTGGGTAGAAATGGCCAGTCGGCTATCAGATAGTTGAAGCACATGGTTGATGTACTTGCCTCGCAATGCGTTGCTCAACGCATCATACTTGCCCTCAGCCCCATACGAAGTGGCAAATTCGATTTTCCCGGAATTGTAGATCAAAAGGTATCCACCGTCTTGTGAGATGACACCTGCAATGGTTTCGTCGCTCGAACTCGGCAGGTAAGCAGGAGTGAGGAGTTGCTTGTCCTTTATCTCAAAAAGTTGTCCCTGCTTGCTTTGGGCAAATAACTTTCCATTGGTCTGAAAGGTACGGTTGAACCCATCCTTGTGGGAAAGGACAGAAATGGTTCGGCCATCATAGATGTAAATACCTTGGAAGGTGCAAAAATAGGCTTTTGAGTTGAGCAGGAAAACATCCCATACCTCATCGAAATCGGGAGAAGACTGTGGTATTTTGTCTTTGAGCGACACCATCTTCCAGTCGCTATCAAAGTACCCGAATGCCCCCTGTGAACCAAAATACAAACGGTTTGCTTGTTTGTCAAATGCCAAGGAGCGCTGTTTTTTACCCGTTTGGAAGGCATGCTTCTCCCATGTTTTTCCATTGTAAGAAAGGATACCGAGGTTATTTGCGACGAACAAAGTCATATCCCTGTTTTGTGCAAAATCAATATTCTGTATTCCGGCTTTGTAGTCGGAAGGCATAAAATTTTGAATAGGATATTTTCCTACAACAGCGTAGCTAATGCCAATTTTTGAAAAGATAAATAGCAGACAAAAAATGTACTTCATGTAGGACAAGTTGAGGTTGTTGTGAAAGTCCGTATTTTTCATAATAAATTAACAACAAATTAATTATAAAGATAAAAATACTTTTTTGTAGTAGTCGAAAAAATCATTGACGAAATATTTGATGAGGTTCAATTTTTTTTTCTGTTGATTTTCGAGTTTACTTTTGAGCTAATCATCTGTTCTACTTGAAAAACCAAATAAAAAAAGGCTTTGCATCCAAGTGGAAAGGAAATATTCTCCAGACCCAATCATTTACTTTTACAATAACCTGGAAATGAAAAAAATAGTTAAAACATTGATCCTATCCTTTCTTGCCATTTCAGCCATGGCCCAGGTTGATAAGGTTAACATCACAAACCAGCAGGATGGGATGAGGCTAGTCGTCAACGGCAAGGACTTCTTCATCAATGGCATGAATTGGGACTACTTCCCGATCGGAGCCAACTATTCCTACAGCCTTTGGAAACAACCCGACGACATCATTCGGGCAGCCCTCGACACCGAAATGCCCCTGTTGAAAAACATGGGGGTCAATGTAGTCCGGCAGTACACCGGAGTGCCAGCCCGCTGGATTCGCTACATCTACGAAAAATACGGCATCTACACCATGCTCAACCATTCCTTTGGGCGCTACGGCCTCACCTTGAGCGGTGCATGGGTAGCCAATACGGAATATGCCGACCCCCGCACCCGGGATTTATTGCTCGCAGAGGTAAAAACAATGACCGAGCAATACAAGGATACGCCAGGTTTGTTGCTGTACCTGCTCGGCAACGAAAACAACTACGGACTATTTTGGGATGGTGCCGAAACGGAGGACATCCCAGTGCAAGACCGAAAATCTACTACACGGGCAACATCGATGTACAAACTCTTCAATGAAGCAGCAGTAGCGATGAAAGGCATCGACCAATCACACCCTGTGGCGATGTGCAACGGCGATCTGCTTTTTTTGGATCTCATCGTTAAAGAATGCAAAGACGTAGACATTTTTGGGACCAACATGTACCGGGGCCTTTCCTTCGGGGATGCCTTTCAAAAGGTGAAGGCTGAACTGAAGAAACCAATTTTGTTTACTGAATTTGGCGCGGATGCGTTCAATGCCCGCGACAATGACGAAGACCAGCAATCCCAAGCCTATTACATGCTGGGCAACTGGAAAGAAATTTATGAAAATGCTGCGGGCCTGGGCAAAGCAGGCAATAGTCTCGGAGGTTTTACTTTCCAGTTCAGCGATGGTTGGTGGAAGTTTGGACAAACCAGCAACCTCTCCATCCACGACAACAACGCCTCCTGGAGCAACGGGGGGTACCTGCATGACTACGATGAGGGTGAAAACAACATGAATGAGGAATGGTTTGGCATTTGCGCCAAAGGGCCCACCAATGAAAGAGGGCTTTACCAATTGTATCCTCGGGCAGCCTATTATGCACTGAAAGAAGCCCACGGTCTGAATCCCTTGGATAAAGGAATAACAATTGCCGATGTGGACAATCATTTCTCCCAAATCCAGCTCATGGATGTGGTGATAAAGGCACGGGGCGACAAAGCAGCCCTCACCGGAGAGCAGACAAAAAAGGTGCGATTGAGCGAATTCAGGGCGGATCTCTACACCTTTAATACGGGAGGAAAAAAGATCGCTACACCCAATGACCCGATTCCAGGTCGAACGGCTTACCCCGACCAATTGGGCTTCGACCACATGCAGTCTTTTTTTATCGGTGTAGAGGCAAAACCTTCCGAAAATTTGCGGGCCAACGTTTCGTTCAACATCCTGGGGAACGTTGCAGAAAACCCCATCAACGAAATATTTTACGAAAACCGGGGCCGCATCCGCACGGTTCAATCCTTCAACATTGGCAACAATACGAACAGCGCAGTTGAACTGTCCGATGCAGAACGTTTCAAGGTCTATCGTGCCGATATCAATTGGAATGCCAAACATTTCGACTTGAAGGCTTTCTACCGGACCGGACATTACCACTGGGGCTACGAAGGTGATTTCTTTGGTTTTTACCCTGAAGCCAATTACGGCCCCAATATTGACATTTACAATGGTGATGCACCATTTGGCTTTGAACTGACGGGTAAAAAGCAGATCAAAAATTTAAAAGTGGCTTTCGGCCCTCAACTGTGGTGGGGTGCCAACCCGGCCATCTTGGCGAAATACAGCAAACAAATCGGCAAATACAACCTGACAGGAGTTTTTCACGAAGACATCGATCGGCAAGCCCCGGCGGTGAGCTCATTTGCAGTGCCGATCCCACCTACCCGCAGGGCTTCTTTGCATGTCAAAAGAATGATGGGATCAGTGGGAGTCGAACTGGGCGGCATTTGGTCGAACTCGAACCGCGTTGGGGAAGTTTTCCAGGTTGCCCACCAAACCGAGGAAGGGAAATACGAGATTTACCAGGATAAAACCACCATGAAAGATACCTGGGGTGGTAAGTTCAAGGTGACCTATGCTTCTGGGCCATTCCAATGGTATGCGCAGGGAGCTGCGCAGGGAATTCTAGCGCAAGGTGGAGCTGATTACACCAAAACCTTCACTGGCTGGCGACTCAAAGACAGTGGCAGCGGCAATCAATACAATTTCCTGACCGGTTTCACAGTAGGATTGGGCGATTTCCAAATCGCGCCCAACTTCTTGTGGCAGAAACCAATCGAAGACCCCATCCCCAACGGTGTGCCAGCGCCTGGGCGTCCGCGAAACATTCTCGATGATCCATTTGCAGTGCGCTCAAACCGGGAAACCGTGGCTGGTGAAATCCTTTTCACTTACGACCCTACTCCCGGCACCTGGATGTATGAATGGGACAACGACATTGCGGAAGATGCAAGCTTTGCCGTCAGCGGTGGTTTCGTTTACCGCCACTTGCCCACCACTCAGGATGCAGCGATTGGTATCCTTGGCGATGGGCGCACCATTTTTGCCTTCCCTGGCGCCGCTCCGGCACAAGACCTCTGGGAGGCTCATTCGCGCATCGTTTCAAAAATGACTCCTGAATTTGGGTTTATCGCCAACCTTTTCGCCGGGACAGCCCAGGCCAACGGTAGTGATGCCCGGCTCATCAAACGTTTTGGCGGCGATTTGCGCCTCATTTATAAAAAGACCAAATTGATCGCCATGGCTAAGGTAAACGATTGGGGGCCTTTTGATTACCACCGCGACTTCAACTTGACCTTCCCCCTGCAGCTCATGGCGGATATTTCCACCAGCCTGGCCAAACCTTCCTGGATTGAATTGCCCACTTCTCGCTTGGGCATCCGCTACACCTGGCGTTCACTTGACCAGTATTCGCCCCGCTACTGCCCAGCAACGACGATCGATTCAAGGGGACAACTCGTTTGTGACCCTACTGCCATAGGTTTTGGCAATGGCCAGGAATGGGAATTTCAGACCTATTTGCAAATCAACATCAATAACAATTAGGGGCGATAAAAAAACAAGCGCTCATTTTGCCCTACAACTTAATCAACATCAAGAAATCTACCATGCAACATTTAAAGCATAAAATAGCTGCACTCTTCCTGTTCGCCAGTTTGGCCCTAATCACGGTGTTCAGTTGCAAGCGGGACATTGATGGCCTCGCGCCAGCTACATTTCCCACTACTCCTGAGGTCTTCATTGACGGATTCAGCGCCGGACTCAACTACGCCGCCTTCGGTGGTTCTAAAGTCACCGCCTTTGATGTGGATGCAGAGGTAAAATACAAAGGTACGGCCTCCATGAAATTTGAGGTGCCCGACGCTGGAGACCCCAAAGGGGCTTATGCTGGTGGTGGATTCATCACCAGCGTTGGGCGTGACCTGTCGGGCTACGATGCACTGACCTTTTGGGCCAAGGCCTCCAAAGCGGCTACGATTGATGTGGTCGGCTTTGGAAACGACTTTGGCGAGTCAAAATACCAGGTTACGCTAAGAGGGGTAAAAGTCAATTCCAATTGGCAAAAATTCATCATCCCCATCCCCGATCCTTCAAAATTAAAGCAAGAAAGAGGCATGTTCTTTTATTCCGAAGGCCCGGAAAACGAGCTCGGTTATACCTTCTGGATTGACGACTTGAAATTTGAAAAATTAGGAACCATTGCCCATCCGAAACCTGCCATTTTGGATGGCCAAAATCAGGTTTTTTCGGTGGAAACGGAGCAAAAACTGAACATCGGCGGATTGAAGGTTGCGTTTAATTTGCCAACCGGCATTGATCAAAGTGTGGACGCAGCTCCGGCGTATTTCACTTTTTTGTCCTCCAACCCCGCGGTAGCTTCAGTCAGTAGCGCTGGTGTTGTTTCGGTAGCTGATGCCGGCAAGGCAGTCATCACCGCCAAAGTGGGCGAACTGAATGCGATCGGCTCCATGACGCTCAATTCAAGCGGAAAATCAGTTGGCCCTGCCACTCCAGCCCCCACGCCTACCGTCAAAGCAGACAGTGTCATTTCACTCTTCAGCAATGCCTACAACAATGTGACCGTCGACACCTGGAATACCCGCTGGCAATTTTCCACCGCCGAAGATTCTGAGGTTAAAATTGCGGGGAACGATGCGAAACGCTACCGCAGCCTCAATTTTGTAGGCATCGAATTCAGTTCCAAGACCATTAATGCCTCCGCCATGACGCATTTCCATTTGGATATTTGGACACCTGATCCCACCGACCTTCCAAAGACCTTCAAGGTGCAGCTGGTAGATTTTGGTCCGAATGGGACTTTTGGGGGAGGCGACGACTCTTCGCATGAACTTTCTTTCAGCCGTCCAACCCTTGTTTCAAATGAATGGGTGAGTTTGGACATTCCACTGTCAAGGTTCACCGGGCTGACCAAACGAGCAAATCTCGCTCAATTGGTGCTTTCTGGTGAAATTCCCAACGTGTATGTTGACAATGTGTATTTCTACAACGCGGGAATAGTAGCGCCGCCTACTGGCCCCACTGTTGCAGCGCCTGCCCCTACCCGTAGTGCTGCCAATGTCATTTCTGTGTTTAGCGACACCTATACCAACCAGGCCGGAACAGATTTTAATCCGAATTGGGGACAAGCGACCAAGGTTACCCAATTGTCGATTGCGGGGAACAATACCCTGCGTTACGAGAACTTGAATTACCAGGGGACACAATTCGGCAGCAACCTCAACGTCTCCAGCATGACTCACCTGCACCTCGATATTTGGAGTAAAAATTCAAGCAATTTAAATGTTTTTATCATCAGCCCTGGCCCAGTAGAGAAAGCAGTCGTACTCAAAGTGCCCACCAACGGCTGGAGCAGTGTGGATATCCCCCTGAGTGATTTCTCCCCGGTTGCCCTCAACAACCTGATTCAATTCAAATTTGACGGCAACGGCGATATTTATCTGGACAACCTCTACTTCTATAAAAACGCGGTAGTAAGCACTGACCCAACTACAGCGGCGCCCACACCCACCTTTAGTGCTGCCAATGTGATCTCGGTATTCAGCGACGCCTATACCAACGTTGCTGGCACCGACCTTAATCCTAACTGGGGACAGGCAACCAAGGTTACCCAGGTACCAGTTGCAGGCAACAATACACTCCTGTTTACTGGACTGAACTATCAGGGCATTCAGTTGGGCAGTAATCAGAACGTAAGCGGAATGACTCAGTTGCACCTCGATTTCTGGACTGCAAACTCCACGGAACTAAAAGTGTTCCTCATCAGCCCAGGACCTGCGGAGAAGCCATATACCTTAAAAGTGCCCAGCTCTGGCTGGACGAGTATCGATATTCCGCTGAAGGAATTCACCCCGACGGTTGACCTGAGTAAGGTTTTCCAATTCAAATTCGAGGGGAACGGGAAAATCTATCTCGACAATATTTTATTTCACAAATAGTCCCAACTAATTTTTTTACAATGAAATGGAATCATTCAACCTTCATAAATAGCTTTCTGCTTGTCCTGATGTTTTGTACTTTCTGGAGCTGCCAGGATGAGGACAATACCATCGTGGACCGCGACTACCAATTGGTCTGGGAAGACAATTTCGATGGCTCGGCAGGCAAAGCGCCCGATGCCTCTAAATGGGTTTATGACCTCGGAATCGGCCCTGGAAATGACGGTTGGGGCAATCAGGAATTACAGTATTACACCAATCGTCCAGAAAACGTTGCGCTGGATGGAACAGGCAATCTGGCCATCACCGCTCGCCGAGAAAGTTATGCTGGGCGTGGCTTCACTTCCGCAAGGCTGAACACAAAAGGCGTTTTCGCACAAGCTTATGGCCGCTTTGAAGCGCGCATTAAATTGCCCTGGGGCCCTGGAATCTGGCCGGCATTCTGGATGTTAGGTGCCAATATTGATCAGGTTACCTGGCCACAGTGCGGCGAAATCGACATCATGGAGTACCGTGGACAGGAGCCCAACCTCATTTATGGTTCCGTGCATGGCCCAGGCTATTCTGGTGGAGCAGCCATTACCAAAAGTTATGGTTTTACGAACGACCGCTTTGATGTGGATTTTCATGTTTTTGCGGTTGAATGGGGCAAAGACTTTATTGATTTTTACGTGGACGAGGTCCTTTATCAGCGCTTAACGCCAGAAGATACGCCCGGAGAATGGGTTTACAATCAACCCTTTTTCATCATCATGAATATTGCAGTGGGCGGCAACTTCGTGGGCTTCCCTACGTCCCAAACGCCATTTCCTCAAACCATGCTGGTGGATTATGTCAAGGTTTACAAAGAGGTCAACTAATCAACGATGGAGCTAGAATATACCCAAATAGGCACTGATAGCTATTTTAAAATAGCGGATAGCGATGCACTTCGCCCATTTTTTATGAGCATCGTCAGCGACTCTGACCACTGGATGTTCATTTCCAGCAATGGTGGACTGAGCGCCGGGCGAAAAAATGCAGATTACGCATTGTTCCCTTATTACACCGACGACAAAATAACCGAGTCGGTGGAAATAACGGGCAGTAAGTCCATATTTTTAGTGCAGCATGCCGGAGCCAAACACATCTGGGAACCCTTTTCCTCCCGGTACGAAGGCCTGCACCGCAGAAGCCAGAATTTGTACAAGCATGTTTTTGGGAACAAAATCATCTTCGAAGAAATCAATCACGACCTGCAATTGACCTTTCAGGTGGAATGGAATTCCAGCGATCAATTTGGTTTTGTCCGCAGATCAAGGCTGATCAACAATGGGCCGTCCGAGGTCAGTGTTTCTCTGGTGGATGGCATCCAAAACATCCTGCCTTATGGGGTACCTAGTAGTTTGCAAAACAGCTCCAGTAACCTGGTAGACGCTTACAAAAGGAGCGAATTAGACCAGGCTACAGGCTTGGGCATCTATGCCTTGAGTGCCATCATTGTGGACAAAGCAGAACCCAGCGAGGCGCTAAAAGCCAACGTGGTATGGTCGCTAGGCCTTGAAGCTCCCACCTATTTACTTTCGTCCCTCCAACTCGCAGCATTCCGACAAGGCAAGCCGCTCCAGCAGGAAGAAGATGTAAAAGCGGAAAAAGGGGCCTATTTTCTCCACAAAGAAATAGTTCTGGCTTCCCAATCGGAAAAAGCCTGGATGATCGTCGCCAACGTGAACCAGAGCCATACGACCCTGGCCCAACTGCTGGACTGGATCAAAAATGAAAAAGGCTTGGCGCAACTCGTTAACGAGGATGTAGCCGCCGGAACCAAACGTTTGCTCGCCCTCAATGCCGCTGCGGATGGGCTACAAATGAGCGCTGACCACCGCAAGGATACCCGTCACTTTTCCAATGTGCTGTTCAACATCATGCGGGGCGGTATTTTTGACGACAATTATCAAATCGAGAAATGGGATTTCACGCATTACTTGTCCAAGGCCAACAGAATCGTTTTTGAAAAAGCAAAACCGATTCTGGACAAATTGCCTGAAGTTTTTTCATTTTTTGAAGTAAAACAAATAGCTCAACAGAGCGGGGATGCCCATTTCGCACGTTTGTGCCTTGAATACATGCCGCTCAAATTCAGTCGCAGACACGGCGACCCCAGCCGCCCCTGGAACTGGTTTTCGATCAATACCCGGAGCGAAAAGGATGGTTCAAAAATCTTTGATTACCAAGGCAACTGGCGGGACATCTTCCAAAACTGGGAAGCCTTGGCCCACTCCTACCCTGCCTTCATTGAAAGCATGGTGTTCAAGTTTTTGAACGCAACGACTTTCGATGGCTACAACCCTTACCGGGTGACCAAAGACGGGTTCGATTGGGAGACCATCGAGCCGGACAACCCCTGGTCGTACATCGGCTACTGGGGTGACCACCAGATCATCTACCTCTTGAAGTTTCTGGAATTCATGGAAGACCATGAACCGGGTCAGTTGGAAAGCCTTTTTGACCAGTCCAGCTTCGTCTATGCCAATGTGCCTTACCGAATAAAAACTTACGAGGACACCCTCCAAAACCCCAAGGACACCATTGAGTTCGACCACGAATCAGATAAGGAAATCCATGCACATAAAGAAAGCCTGGGTGCAGACGGGGCCTTGTTGCGGAACCAACAGGGCGAGATCCATACGGTGACTTTTGTGGAAAAAATCCTGGCAACAGTACTGGCCAAATTGTCCAATTTCATTCCCGAAGGCGGCATTTGGATGAATACCCAACGCCCGGAATGGAACGACGCCAACAATGCCTTGGTGGGCAACGGTGTTTCGGTCGTGACCCTATGCTACCTGCGCCGATTCTTGTATTTTTTCAAAAAAGTGTTCGCCGCTTCAGCCGCTAAAGAGGCGGGTATTTCCACCGAATTGCTGGTCTTTTTGAATAGCGTAGCTCAAACCTTGCAGCATTCCGAACATTTACTTTCCGGTAAAATCAGCGACCAGGATCGCAAACAGGTACTGGACGGCCTGGGAAAAGCGGGTAGCGCATACCGCACGCAACTTTACGGCCAGCCATTTTCAGGAGCAAAGCAAGTAATTGCGTTGGATGAAATCAACGCGTTTTTTGATTTGAGCCTCCGCTTTTTGGAGCATACGATTGAAGCCAACCAAAGGCCAGACCACTTGTACCACGCCTATAACTTGATGACCATCGAGGGGGAAGACGCCGTTTCCATTTCCCACTTGAGCGAAATGTTGGAGGGACAAGTGGCGGTGTTGAGTGCTAAATATTTATCCAGTCAAGAGGTGTTAACGCTGTTGGACAGTTTAAAACAAAGTAAATTGTTCCGACCTGACCAGTACAGTTACCTGCTGTATCCCAACAAAGACTTACCAGGCTTTTTTGTAAAAAACAATGTCCCCAAAGAAGCCGTCGAATATTCTGCCCTGCTCACTCAACTGGTATCCGACGGCAATGGGGACATCATCGAAAAAGACGTCAATGGGGTATTCCATTTCAACAGCAATTTTAAAAACGCCAACGATCTGAACACTGCCTTGAATGAATTGGCCAATACTGCTTATGCATCCCTCCTGGAAAAAGACAAAAAAAGGGTGCTGCAAATCTTTGAAGACCTATTCAACCATAAAGCGTTTACCGGGCGCTCTGGTACTTTTTATGGATATGAAGGCCTGGGGTCTATTTATTGGCACATGGTGTCAAAATTCCAATTGGCCGTGCTGGAATGTTGCCAAAAAGCCGTTGATGAAGGCGAAAGCCCTGAACTCATCGGCCAATTATTAGACCATTATTATGAAATCAGTGAAGGCATTGGTGTCCACAAATCGCCGTCGCTGTATGGCGCTTTTCCAACCGACCCCTACTCCCATACGCCTGCTGGAAAAGGCGCACAGCAACCCGGCATGACCGGTCAGGTCAAGGAGGACATCCTGAGCAGGTTCGGCGAGTTGGGCGTTCAGGTGAAAAATGGGCAGTTGCATTTCAATCCCTACCTACTCCGAAAAAGCGAGTTTTTGGAGGAAGCCAAAACCTTTGCATACGTGGACGTTCAGCAGGAATCCCGGCAATTACAGGTTGAAAAAGGTTCCCTTTGTTTCACTTATTGCCAAGTGCCGATCATTTATACCCTGGCAGCCGAAAACCAACTGAGCATTACGGATAAAAACCATACGACCACCACGCTGAACGACTTAACCCTGGATGAACCCAACAGCCTGAAAATTTTTGAACGGACTGGCGAGATCATTCTAATCAGGGTACACATCCAAACGTCAATTTTGAAATAGGATGAAAACAAACCTGTGGCAGACGGCAATATTGTTCATACTGACCTTCACCTTATCCTGCGGGGTAAAAATGGGGCAAAATCAACCATCACGACTACAAAACCGAAGAGCATTGACGGCAAAAGAAATCTTGGGGAACCCCAAATACCTGGCCATTTCTTACGGTGGCTACCGGAAAAACAGCCGCGAATTGCAGCCGAGTATAACACAATTGAAAGAGGATATGAAAATCCTCTTCGCCATGAACATCAAGGTGCTGCGGACTTACAATACCAAGCTGGCTGAAGCTTCCAACTTGCTGAAGGCAATCCGTGAATTAAAGCAGGAAGACCCCAATTTCGAGATGTACGTCATGTTGGGAGCCTGGATTGATTGCAAAAACGCCTGGACGAAGAACCCGCCTATCCACGAAGAGGAAGAGGCCGAGTCCAACGCTGCCGAAATTCAAAGAGCGGTAGATATGGCCAGCCAATACCCCGATATTGTAAAAATCATCGCCGTCGGCAACGAGGCGATGGTGAAATGGGCCACCAGTTACTTCGTCGAGCCCTGGGTGATTCTGAAATACGTGAACCAGTTGCAAGCGCTGAAAAAAGCCGGAAAGCTGCCCGCGGACTTATGGATTACCAGCTCCGATAATTTTGCGTCCTGGGGTGGTGGCGGGGCTGAATACCACGTCGAAGATTTGACAAAATTGTTCAAGGCAGTTGATTATGTGTCCATGCATACCTATCCGATGCACGACACCCACTACAACCCTGTCTTTTGGGGCAATTTCGAGGGCGAAGAAAAGCTCTCCGATACAGCAAAAATTGAGGCAGCCATGACCCGTGCCGTCAACTATGCCATCTCACAATACCAAAGTGTAAGGAAATACATGCAGGGATTGGGCATTCAAAAGCCCATTCACATCGGCGAAACGGGTTGGGCCAGCGCTTCTAATGAACACTATGGTGTGGATGGTTCCAAAGCGACCGATGAGTACAAGGAAGGACTTTATTACCAGAAAATGCGGGAATGGACCAATCGGGAGGGCATCGCTTGCTTTTACTTTGAAGCTTTTGATGAAATCTGGAAGGACGCGGCTAATCCCGGCGGATCGGAAAACCACTTCGGGCTATTCACCCTTGATGGCAAGGCTAAGTATGCCATCTGGGATTTGGTAGACCAAGGTGTACTGAAAGGTTTGTCAAGGGACGGAAATCCCATTGTAAAAACCTACGGTGGAAACAAAGTGACATTGCTACAACAGGTGCCGCTTCCCCCAGTAAAAAAAGGAAAGGCTCCAGGCAATTGATTATTTTTTAAATGATTCATCTTCAACTCTATTGATTCATCAACGATAAACCAACAATGAGCAATTCAACTACGTCATCGCAAAAAGTTCCTTTCGGGCAAAAACTTGCCTTCGGGTTAGGCATGCTTGCCAATCAATTGTTTCCTGCTATGTTGGGAATATTCATTGTGATTTTAATTGATAAATTAGGGTTTCCAGGCTGGATGGTCAGTGTGATCTATTTTATACCTAAACTTTTTGATGCCATAACAGACCCAATAATGGGTTTTATTACAGATAATACGAAATCTAAATGGGGCAGAAGAAGACAATATGTGATTATCGGTGCTATAATAACAGGAATTTCATTCGCTTTTATGTGGCAATTATATGCTACAAATTCGGTAAATTATAATTTTTATTATTTTATATTTTTTTCGTTAGCCTTTTATTTAGGAATAACCATTTTTAGTGTGCCTTTCGTAGCAATGGGCTATGAAATGAGTGATGACTTTCACGAAAGAACGTCTATCATGGCTACTTCACAATTAATTGGACAATTGGCATGGGTATTTGCGCCTTGGTTGTGGGTAATTATGTATGATGAAACACTTTTCCCTTCAGCAGAAGAAGCAACAAGAACATTAGCTGTATATGGAGCCATAGTTTGTACCATTTTAGCAGTCATTCCAGGTATTTTTATAAAAAGCAAATCAACTTTAAATGAAAATTATGAACCTTTAACGCTTTCAAATGCAAGTAGAAGTTTTGATTTGATCATTCAGGGGTTTAAAGAAGCTTTAAAAATAGTTCCATTTAAAAAATTATGTATTGCCACTTTTTTTATTTTTAATGCATTTAATACTACAGCGGGATTTTCTTTTTTCATTATTAAATATTATTTGTTTAATGGTACCGGGCAAGGCATTTGGCCTACATTATTTGGGTGCGTAGGTGCTTTATTTACAACGGTATTAATTATTCCTATAGTTGCTCGAATGTCCAAAGTAATGGGCAAAAGGAAAGCATTTATTTGGTCTCAATCTTTATCTATCATCGGATATGTTTCACTGTTATTTCTATTTGTTCCAGGGAAACCTTATTTATTTTTATTTGCGTTACCCTTTATATCATTTGGAATAGGTAGCTTATTTACCTTGATGATGTCAATGACTTCTGATGTAATTGATATTGACGAGTTAAATACAGGCAAGCGAAGAGAAGGTATTTTTGGAGCTATTTATTGGTGGATGGTAAAATTTGGTTTAGCAATTGCAGGACTTTTGAGTGGTTTGATTCTGACAATTATAGACTTTAACTCTGGTGCGTCGACGCAGACATACGAAACCATGTTTAATCTAAGACTATTCTTTTCTGCGATACCACTTATTGGTACTCTAATTGCTATTTGGGTTATGAGAGATTACGACGTATCCGAAGAGCGCGCCAATGAAATACGTGCTGAAATAAACCAGAAAAAAGCCACTGCTTCAGCTTAAAGTCTATTCATAAAACACCAGAATTCAGTTGAAACAGCAAGATTTATGTCAAGCTGTTTCAACTCTTGTTTCATACCAAAAGTGTAAGCAACTATGTCATTCAGATTAGGAAAATATTTAGCCCTCTCTGGCATCGACTATGCTGGCAAATCACCGGAGCAACTTCAAAGTCTCTTCAAACAAACATTGGAAGGGGGGATGCATGGCCTGTGTTACAGCGCTTACGAAGAGGGCCAACAACCCGGCGACATCTTGACGATTGAACAAATTCGGCGGCGGATGGCGGTCATTGCTCCTTACACCAAATGGATCCGTTCTTTCTCCTGCATCGAGGGCAATGAGCTGGTGCCCCAAGTAGCCCGGGAATTTGGGATCAAAACCTTGGTAGGTGCCTGGTTGGGCAAAGACAAAGATTTAAACGAGCAGGAAATAGCCGGCCTGATCCAATTGGCTAAAGCAGGCCACGTGGACATTGCCGCCGTAGGCAACGAAGTGCTCTACCGCAAAGACCTCAGCGAAGAGGAATTGCTAGCGTACATTCAGCGGGTAAAAAACGCGATCCCGGAGACAACGGTCGGCTATGTGGATGCCTATTACGAGTTTACCGATTGTCCAAAAATCAGCGAGGCTTGTGATGTCATTCTGTCCAATTGTTACCCCTTTTGGGAGGGCTGCCAGATCGACTATTCGTTGGTCTACATGAAACAGATGTACCAACAGGCTATGCTCGCCGCCAAAGGCAAAAAAGTAATCATCACGGAGACTGGATGGCCAAGCCAGGGAAAAAATTTCGAAGATGCCGAGCCCTCCATGGAAAATGCCATCAAATACTTCCTCAATACCCAGCAATGGTCGCGGGAGGAGAACATTGAGATTTTTTATTTCTCCTCCTTTGATGAGTCCTGGAAAGTGGGTGCCGAAGGTGACGTAGGCGCTTACTGGGGTTTGTGGGACATGCACCAGAATCTCAAGTTTTAGAGCTTGTTTTAGGCAATTTTTAATCAATTACAAAATAGACTAACAACATGAAATACCGTACTCTTTTCTTTTTATTGTTTCTTTCTACACTTGCCTTCGGGCAGGTCAATCTCCCGGTCGACTTCGAGTCAACTTCAATCGACTACCCCTTCAGTGATTTTGGAGGCGGGCAAATGAGTAGAATTGATAACCCCGACAAATCGGGGATCAACACCAGTAGTAAGGTGGCTCGTATGATCAAAAATACTGGCGACCCCTGGGGTGGGAGTGTTTTGCAATTGGCGGCTCCCATTGACCTATCTACGAACAAACACTTCAAAATGAAGGTCTGGACGCCAGGTATAGGTAAAAAGGTGTTGTTGAAAATTGAAAACCAGTCGAATGGTGCCCTTGCTTACGAACAAGAAAAAGTAACCACAGTGGGCAATGCCTGGGAAGAATTGGTCTTTGACTTTACCGGAGCCAATACCGCCAACTCCTACCAAAAACTGGTTTTTATTTTTGAGCTGGGAACTGTGGGGAATGGAACTTCCAATTTCACCTTCTATCTTGATGACATTGTGCAATTTAAAAGCACTGGAGGCAAAGCAATCGTAGATTTGCCCATCACTTTTCAAGATACTGCTACTGTAGATTACAAGTTAACCGACTTTGGCGGCAACGCCTCTTCGATCGTTCCAGACCCCACCGACGCCAACAACCTCGTGGGGAAGGCCATCAAGACCGGGAATGCCGAACTGTGGGCTGGTACCACCATTGGTGGCAACGGACTGGCTAAAGCCATTCCTTTCAGCTCCACCGACACCAAAATGTCGGTTCGGGTTTGGTCACCCACGGCGGATACCCCCATTCGCCTCAAAGTGGAAAATGCAGGGAATGGAGCCATCAGCGTGGAAGCAGACGTAAAAACCACCAAAGCCAGCGCCTGGGAAACCCTGGAGTTCAACTTCAGCAATCAAGCTCCGGGCACTGCCGCCCTGAACCCGGCCAATACCTACAACAAGGTGTCCATGTTCTTCAACTTCGGTACCACCGGAGCAGCTGCAGGTGAAAAAACCTACTATTGGGACGACATTAAGTTCGTGGCTGGCGGCGGCAGCAACAAAGCTCAGGTGGATTTACCCATCAGCTTCCAGGATACAGCTACCGTAGATTACAAACTGACTGACTTTGGTGGCAACGCTTCTTCGATCGTTACCGACCCTACCGACGCCAACAACCTCGTGGGTAAAGCCATCAAGACCGGTAATGCCGAGCTTTGGGCAGGTACCACCATTGGTGGCAGTGGTTTGGCTAAAGCCATTCCTTTTAGCTCAGCCAATACCAAAATGTCGGTTCGAGTATGGTCACCTACTGCGGATACCCCCATTCGACTTAAAGTGGAAAATGCCGCTAATGGAGCCATCAGCGTAGAAGCAGAAGTAAAAACCACCAAAGCCAGCACCTGGGAAACCCTGGAGTTCAACTTCAGCAATCAAGCTCCAGGCACTGCAGCTCTGAATCCAGCCAATACCTACAACAAGGTGTCTGTCTTCTTCAACTTCGGTACCACTGGAGCAGCAGCAGGTGAAAAAACCTACTATTGGGACGACATTAAGTTCGTAGCTGGCGGTGGCAGTAGCAAAGCTCAGGTGGATTTACCCATCAGCTTCCAGGATACAGCTACCGTAGATTACAAACTGACCGACTTTGGCGGCAACGCCTCTTCGATCGTTCCAGACCCTACCGACGCCAACAACCTCGTGGGTAAAGCCATCAAGACCGGCAATGCCGAACTGTGGGCTGGTACCACCATCGGTGGCAGTGGTTTGGCCAAAGCCATTCCTTTTAGCTCAGCCAATACCAAAATGTCGGTTCGGGTATGGTCACCTACTGCGGATACCCCCATCCGGCTCAAAGTGGAAAATGCGGCCAATCCAACCATCAGTGTAGAAACCGAAGCAAAAACCACCAAGGCCGGTGCCTGGGAAACCCTGGAGTTCAACTTCAGCAATCAGGCGCCAGGCACTGCCGCCCTGAATCTGGCCAATACTTACAACAAAGTGTCCATCTTCTTCAACTTCGGTACCACCGGAGCAGCTGCGGGTGAAAAAACTTACTACTGGGACGATATTAAGCTCCTTACGCTGGTGGGTGTTGAAACGGTAGAAGCAGCAGTGGCTGGTATAAAAATTTACCCAAACCCTGCTAGTGATTTTTGCACCATTGAATTTCCGGAATTCCTGAACAAACCAGCTAGCTTGTCCGTGATTGATGCCAGCGGCAGAGTTGTGAACACGCTCACATTGACTCAGCAAAATCAGGTATTGAACCTACAGCAATACAGCAAAGGAATGTATTTCCTGAAAATTGAAAAGGATGCCGTGCATTACTATCAGAAATTGCTGATTGTAAGGTAATCGGAATCTGGCAGGGAAGATGCGTGAAATCACTTTAAGGC
>JAIXOO010000024.1 GCA_027486765.1 Saprospiraceae bacterium | reverse complement strand
TTAAAGATTTGAGTCACTTTACTGCTGATTTTATCCAGATCAATGCCAACCAAAGCTGCCAAAAATTTTAATCCGATCAGTAAAATATCTGCCAATGCTGTTTCAATTCTTTTAGAAGCACTTGCGATATTGCCCTTGGCGATATCAATCATGGAGTCCAGAATCGAATTGAACAACATCAAAAGGTTTTTCAAGTTTTCCAGGAAGAATTTAACCACGTTAAGGATACTTTCACACGCCTTGATGAACCCTGAAGCGGGAGTTAGCGCACTCAATAAAAGTTTAATGGCGGCGGCAATGATCGATTCTTTAAAGTAGGTTTTGATTTGTTCAATTACTTGTTCCTTTAAGTCGCCAATTTTATCTTTGATGTGCTCCCACAATCCTGCAAAGCCTTCTTTTTTAAAGAGAATAAACAGGTCAAAAGATTCTTCTAACCATTGCACAACGGGTTCAGTCAGTCTTTTCACAGCCTGTGCGCGAATATTATCCTTACTCAAACCAATGAGATCCAAGGCAAAAGAAAACAAGCCAGGAGCATCCCAAGTCGTAGGTAGCTTTATATTGGGGGGAACGGTACCTAGAATCAGTTTAAAGATGATGTTTTCCAGGTGAGTACCAATGTTGTCTTTAAAATTGCGGAATCCATCACCAACTGCCGAAATCAAGTTTCCGAAAAACCTGATAGGATGTGCAATGATGTCGCCAATCACACTGGCAGCTTTAATCAATACTTCCACCAATAACTTGCCTAGATCATAAACAATCATGGCGATTTTCTTGATGGCAATCCAAGCTCTTTCCCAGAATGACAGTGCAGACTCTTTCCTGATTTGCTCAAAAGTATCCTTTAATTGTTTAACATTTTTAGCGTATTCTTTAGCCAAAGATTCAGCCAAATCCTTTTGTTTTTCGTTGACAGTTTTTTCAAGATCATTGAACCGATCCATAAAATCTTTGGTCCGCTCTTCTGCTTCGGTTTTGAGATTGGCAGGTAACAAACTGGATTCGCATTCAATGTCCGTTTTTCCCTTTTTGATAATTGATCTGGCCGTTTTCATAGCCAGATCAATTTTTTCTGCGACAGTATCAAGCGCAGTATCTAGTTTACCTACAAAGGTTGCTTTTTCCTCCTTAAAAACCCGATCGACAATGGTCTCCATCCGCATGCTTTTCAAGCGGCGGATTTGAGATTCAAGGTGGGCCTTCTGACTACCACTAGCCCGTTTCCTGCTGAATTCCAGCCAAAATAATTGCTTATCTAATTCGGAGTTGAATCCTCTTTCATATTCGTCTTCGTCCTCCTCGCTAAGGTTCGACCAGCCGACTCCATAATAATCGTCAAGACGGCTTTTCACTCTTGATTTAAAATGCTGATTGGCATCTGTAATTGCAGTTTCGAAGATACTGGACACCTCTGTATCCAAGTCGCCCAGCAATTTAGTTACAGCGGCATTGGATCGATCATAAATACAGGCAATTTTGCTGTAATATGCTTCCAGTAAAAGTTCGTCCTGAGTTTTTGTCTTTTGCTTCCCTGCTTCAATGTTTTCAAAAGCATCTTTCCTTGTATTGAATTTACCTTTAGAACTGGCGCTGAGGTTTTTTTCTGCGTCTTCTACCTGATCAATATGAGCCACATTTTCTTTCTGTTGGTATTTTTCAGGTACTTTACAAAGTTCTTTTTGTGAGGTTTTCTTTTCCTCAAGGGTCGCCACAAATTCAGATTCATTGGATTGAGCCAACTGGTCATTGCTGAGTTTGGCATTGAATTGCTTCAGGCTTTCATCCTCCATTGCCTTATCCAATGAATCCGCGTCATGTTCCTTATCCATTTGAACTTCCTCTACCGGAACAGGTTTGGGAATTGCTCGCTCAGCCTCGCCAATTTTTGGAGTTCGACCGGGCTCTTCTGGAGTACTCGGTTTTTCGTCTTTAGCATAAAGAAGATTGGCATCACTTGGGGCTGAAGCATTTTCGATATTCTGCATTTTTTCCCGCTCTGCAGGTTGAGCACCTTTGGTCGTTTGAGTGGCGCTGCTTTTGAGTTTTGCTGCGCCATCTGCTTGAAAATCTTTATTGCTATTTTCTGTATCGGGAATTTCTTTTTGCACCAAATCCAATACGGACTTTTTAAATGCCGCCTTATCAAACTGAATCTCGGAATCTCCCAATTGCTCATCCAGTCCCAATACCTTTTTGGCTGCATTTTCTTGAGGCTCTTTGTCCGTTGGGTTTTCGGCACTTAAGAACGCTTCTTCCGCTTTAGCACTATCTTTTTCGTGTTGAGCCTGGCTAGTTTTTGATTTTTTAGAATCCCCTACTACTCCTTGAAATGCAGTGTCTTCTTGTGGATCAGTAATTGATTTCGATTTAACCTGGGTAGGTTTAGCTGGCTCTTGTTCTGTGCTTGTTTGGGTTCCTGGGGGCGATGTAGGGGCTTGATTTGGGATGTTTTTGCTTTCTTGGGGGCTAGCGATTCCTCCATTAGCTGGGATATCGGTCTTTTCCGTGCCTTTGACCGCTTCAACTTGTATACCACTTGTAGCAGGGTCGCCACAAACCGATGCTGATTGCTCAGCACTGCCGGGTACTGCCTCTGCCGCTTGTTCTTTGCGCATTAAACCTGCTTGTTGTTGCAGGGTATGCGTGAGTTCATGCGCCAAAAGGGCCCGACCAGAGGCTAAATCTGGCTGAAAATTGCCGTCATTGAAAAAGATGTGCCGCCGAAAAGTAAAAGCTTTAGCCCCAATTTCGTTATTCAAGGATGCTGCTGTAGTTCCAGTGTGGATTTGAATACTACTGAAATCAGCATTAAAAGCACTCTGCATACCAAGTAAGACGGGTGAGGGAATGGTTTTACCTCCACTTAAACTGGATTGCAGACGGGTGGTGAAGCTGGGCGTAGTTTGCAAGCCCTCTTGCGTGCGCTGCAGGCCAGCAGCCTTTTGCGTTATTTTACCTTGAATCTCCGCTGGTTCCTCTTCTTCCTTGCGATGAATAGTATTGGAATTGGCGCTGGACAGGCTGTCTCTTGCCGAAAAATGCGCATCCGGCATACGCATCACCTGCGTAGCCATTTGATCCGCTTCTTTTTCATAGCAGTCATTGGGAGTACCTACTTTTAGGCTTGGTTGAACCCCGGTACTTGTAGTTTGGGCTGAAGATTTTTGAACAGACTCTGCTTCGCAGTCAGCACAAGCCGTTTGTACCTCTGGAGCTTCATCTGTGACTTCAGGTGATTTTTGTATAGATTTATCTTCTGTTGCGCGTTGCAGCAAGTTTTGTGATAATTCATCCTTGGAGCATTCTGCACACTGCATTTGCAAATCAGCCGCCTGCCCAACAGGCTGAGCGGATTCAGAATCAACAGTTTCTTCTTGCCTTTGCAGGTCATTGCAGGACTCAGCACGTTGTAGCGCAGGAATAAACTGTGCTTGCACTTCTTGTTCCCCAGTACAATGTTTGCATTTGGTTTGTACTCCTTTAAAAAAGCTCCCTTCAGCAGAGATGAAACTAGATGATGGCGTATGGGATTGAACAGATTTACTTTGTACTTCTTCTTGCTTCCGAAAAAGTTTCCCAGACTTGCGCCCGGTTTCAACCGCTGCCGTCGTGCCCTTTACCATTCTACATACAGAATTTGTTGCATCCAGGGTAATTTAACCATGCTGTAGCCCCAGCCGGGCGGCAATCGATCCAATAGTACATCCAAGGTTTGGCGCTCAATGTACAAATGCCAGGCCCCATCAGGCCCCTGGATAAGTTTACCTTCGCGCTGCAAAAAGCTGTAGCGCAGGTTTTCGATGGATGTTTTTTTCAAAGCCGTCCACTGCGTTATCACGGCGAGGAGTAAATTTTCCGCTTCCTGGCAAGCTGCATTGCTCAGGGGCTCAAGCTGCACTAAAGCCTCTTCCAGCGGCCAGTTGCAGAGGATTTTGTTCAGGAGTAAATCTTCTTCTCTGGTTTCGCTTTCACCATTGGCCATAAATTGCAGGAGTGCAATGGCTTGTTGTTGCAGTTGGGGGTCGACAAAGTTTTTGCCAGCCACCCAATTCAACTTGCGAAACAAAATTGCCAAAAATGGTGCCAGCAAAACCAAACCTGCATTTTGAATCCAGATGCCTTCGGCTGGCCATTCCTGACTAGGTGCCGATTCAGGCGCGGTGGGCTTTGCGGATGGCGTATCGCTTTGAACCCGAGCTAAGGCATCCAGTAATTGTTGAAAGTTTATCTCCGGAGGAAATGTTTGATTGGACGCTACCAATTGTAGCAAAATAGACACCCCGAATTCGAGCTGTTGTAGGGCGGGCAAATGTTGAAAAGTGGCGTCCAATTGAGTCAACAATGGGCCAGGTTTAAAGGCTCTGCTGCTTGAGGAATCAAGTTGTTTTTGTAAAAACGTCAGGGTATTTGCAGTTCCCAACCAAGCAACCAATCGTCGCCAAAAACGGGATTCGCTTTTGCTTTCTTTCCACAAAAACTGAAAGAAGACAGTATCAGTTTGCTGTAGTAAGGTTTTTACCCGTTCGCGGATAGCCGCTGCGCTGGAAGCCTGTGCGTACCAAGGCAAAATGCCCCAATGCAAATAGTAACTGAGGATGGCATCAAGATTGTGGGCCACAGCCAGCATTTCGGCTGAAGTACCCAGCTGATGGGTTTGTTTCAAACGCAACCCTTGTAAGGCCCTTTGTAAGGATTGTATAAAATTGAATTGAAAGGTCTTTTCACTCGAAAAATCCACTTGGAGCTCCAAATGATCGATGCGCCAGATTTGCTCAGTTGGGGAGAATTGATCCAAAATATCCTCCAATGCTTGCCGAAAATCCCGCCTCTGCACCAAAGTACTCAATTGTACTTGGCGTTCCCAGGCTCCTTTTTGAGCGGGGAGCGCTACCTGGAGTTGGAGGCGTTGGATGTGGTGATCGGGCATGGGTTAGGATTTGGGTTTAAGCTTGGTTTGTTTTTTTGCCTTCGGAACAGCGGTTTCACCGACAGTAATTGTTGCCGTTCTTTTCACGAATTTTATTGCTAAGTTGACATCATTGGGATTAGCACAACAAGTGTAGCGGTAGGGCAGTACAAAATCGGCAAAAACGACATTGGGGCCAATTTTAGGGTCCTCTTCGCATTCTTTAAGGTCAATTGATTCTTCAACTTTCGTGTATAAGAGTACTAGGGTTTGCCCTTGTTGTAGCGCTGTTTGATGTTCCAATCCCCATAATTCTTTCAACTTTGGACTATCTACGGGGAGAGCTACTACATCTATACATAGGTTGTTTTTCTGGACT
This sequence comes from Saprospiraceae bacterium, assembly GCA_027486765.1. Lineage (GTDB taxonomy): Bacteria > Bacteroidota > Bacteroidia > Chitinophagales > Saprospiraceae > Haliscomenobacter. Next base: position 18,135 of record JAIXOO010000024.1, on the reverse strand, counting down.
TCAGGAAGCGTTGTTCCCCGTGGATTAGCAACTACTTTCCCAATATGCCCTTCAACTTTCAAATATGGATACCCTTGCAAGTCAAAGTATAAAGGATACAAAGTTTGCTCCAGGCTGGAATAACCATCTTTGACAGGACTAGTGCCTGGCTGGATTGCATCGCCCAAGTGAGCATTGTACGAGCGATGTTCGTCAATGCGTTGTAGCTTGGTAAAATGAGCGTCCCAATAGCGATGTACGGAATATGGACTATCACTATCGAGTGGAAAATAATAAGGAATGGCTTGTTGGCCGAGCACACCATATGGAGCGCACGTTGGGGTAATTTTGATGGGTAAATTGTCAAATTGAATTTTTGTGCCGTCTGCTAGCATTTTTTCCAGTGACTCCCAATAATTGGTCGAATCAAATTTTTCCTCATTTCCTGGATCGAAACCAAAATCCAGCAATACCTCATCTAGGTGCAGGAAAGGCAAGTCAAAGGTCCAAATCAACATCATTAGTCGCCAATGCAGGCACTTTATGTGCTGAAGTTGCGCTTCGCGGTTGGATTGTCCAAAGGGAGTTGTAAAAGCATCACGAAAAATAAGGGGTTGGTGGCTACTGCGTCCGCCCAGGACTGGTCCCAAAAGCAGGATGGACTGGGGTTTGGTACCCGCCTCTTCACAAATGCACTGCAAGCGGACATCCGTTAATGCGAGGCGCAATTCTTCATAAGCTTTGACCAGATCGCGCAACCAGTCGTAAACATATTGAATGTAATACAGGTGTTTCCCTCGTTTACAAAATTCGACCCATTTGGCTTCCAATACTTTGGGGAATTTTCCAAGGTATTCCGCACCCTTATGGGAAAAAAGCGGGCTATATTTTAAATGCAAAAATTCCAAAGCCTCCCGGAAACCCGGAATCAAATCGTCCAAAATCGCTTTGTATTCTGAAAAGATCGATTGGAAAGAGTTGATTTCAGTAAATGGATTGACCATTACGCCTTTGAATCCCTTGGCTTTCTCTGTAATTGCCAAAGTTTTATAACCAAAGCGAGGCAGCACAATGCTGGGCAGGCTAAGTACGGGTCGCAAATAACGATCCACTTCTATTGGGTCCACCTGAGTGCGGGTAGGTGCTTTCGTGAACAAGCCTTTACTGGCCATTGGTGCGGATTGAATGCCCAGGCTCTTTGCCAATTCATCAAGGGGGGCCAGCCAAAAACTGAGCTGGGGTTTGTCGCCTTCGGTATTCGTTTCGACGGACAGCAGCAAGATTTTGTTGTGTAAAAAAGCACGTTCAGGCAAATCACTTTGGTATTGCTGCTTGAGTGAGTCCATCGTCTTGGCGTTAAATGTGGCGTCACTCAACTCATAACAGGTTTGTATATTTAATTGCTGTTGAATGGATTTGGCTCGGGCACTCACGGGCTTAGTCGGCGAATCATAGTGGTTAAATTTTTTTATTTTCTCCAAATGAATCGTTTGGCCGGTGGGGGTGATGGCCGTACCCGCTTGTATCTCAATTGAACAATCATCATTGACATGGACTTCCAGGCCACATACAATGCCGTAGCCTGATATACAAGGATCTAAATATTTTGGTGTAGTAGTCGCCATAAACAGGGTTTTAAGCTTAAGTTGGTAAATCCCATTGGTTCATCTTTTTCACCAAAGCATCTGTACTACTGGCCAGATTTTCCTGATCAGTCGAGCAGAGTTCATGGAGCCAGTCGTAATAGATCGTTTCAAATTCCAACATTTTTTCTCGATTCAATGCTTGGAAACGAATGGCTAAATGCGCTGGTGCTTCACTGCGCAAGGTTTGTTCAAAATGCTGGAACAGGCGTTTATCTTTGAAGCGTTCTACCCAGTCGGGGACTACTACCGTAACCCAGAAGGAATAAGGATCTAGTAGTTCTGGATATTCCAAATCAAAAACTCTTGGCCTCAGCACTTCTGTGTAAGTATCGTTTCGCGGGCGCAGTAAAATATGTTCGATGAGGTGAAAACTATCATCCTGGCAATTGGCAATCGCTAATTCCTGGATTTGTTGTAGCCTTTGCTGAGGATCAGACGCTTCTAGCTGCCGCACAAAATTGGTTTCCAGCAGCAAAGCATTTTCCAAACTACGTTGATTTTCTTCTACCAACCAAAATCCTACTGCATCCTTCACCACTCCATAATGGCGTGTATCGGCAGCATGGTTCAGAAAGTCCTGACAAGCCTTTTGAGCCCCCTCCATACTACTAAATTTAGCGGTACTCACCAGCAAACGGGTCGCACTATCTTCATTGGTTTTGATAAAAAACTCATACTTGTTGCGGCCACGGGTGCCACTTTTTGTTGATAAACTCAAGGGCTCCACCCCCAGAAAAAACCCGGGTTCACAGGTGATGGTGTGTCGGGTAGCATCTTCAATACCCAATAAAGCACAAACCCTTTTTTTCAATCCCTCCACATTCGGAGTATTCCAAAAATGGGTATTGTCGGGTTGTGGCTCAGCGCGGTAATTGAAGGCAGTGCCCCGGCGACTGCTCAAAAAGGGTGCTGTGGCCAAAAGGTTTTGTTTGTCCGCGATCCAATCGCTGAGGCTTCCATCTAACAGGGCTTTTGCATCAATCGGCCTTTCGATTTCGTATAAGCCTAATACATAGTCCGTAAACTGCTCGCCAAAACGCGCCAAAAGGTGGTTCAAAATTTCATCCTGACGCAGTTGGCGTTTGATAAGGCTACCTGTAACCAGTACATTCAGGGCTTTGCGGTAGTCATTGTCGGGTTTGTCTGTAAAATTTTTCCAATCCAGACTTCCGTCAAAGGCTGTCAAAATATCTTTGATGCCCGGGATGTCGTATAAAGTTTGGTATAAACTGGGTTGAACTGCCCCCGTAAACTGCCCTTCTATGGATAAGGCTTGGCGCACTTGATCCAAATGCGCTAAAAAATTCGCCAGGATTTGATCGTAAAAAAACAAATACCCTTGCAACTGTTTGGCCTGAGCCTTGCGCAAATCCAACTCATGAGAGGCCATCCCCGTACGGCCAACTTTGTACGTGCGGGGAAGGTCTTCCTGAATGCTGGTGTACTCCTGCAAATCTCCAAAGTCCTGGCCTTTGGGAACAGGTAAATCCAGGCTACCTAGTCGATTGATTTTTTCATTACGCCGCCGCAATTGAAGTGCATCTTCAATGTCCAACTGAGGGATTTGAACCGAGATGGGCCCTTTACCTACCCTCCATTCCGAGCATTTCAAATCTAAATCGGGCAAACAGCGGCAATTCAGTTCCAGGCACCAGCGGTTCTTATAGTTGATTTTCTGGTGTTTCTCTTCACAAAAAAACAATTCCAGGTTTTCCACTTGCACCACGCCCGGCACCGCCATGATGCGCTGGTACAAGTCGGAGCGGTAAATGGTTTGCCGGGGTTGTGAGTGCAACAGCTCGGCTTCATCAATAAAACCGTGTTCCAGCATAGGGCCCTGGTATACAGGATGTGCATCGTAACGTTTGTCGGCACTGACAAAAATTTGGGGCCAATAATCCTCAAAGTCGGCTTTAGATAATAGATTGTGAACTGCTGTCTCAAAATTTTGGATGCCTTGATGTATTTTATCCTGCAAAGGCTGCAACGCATTGATGGCCTCGCTGGGCAGATTGGCATCCACTAAGCGCTCAAAAGCAGCAGGGTTGAGGCTGAAAGAGCCGTACTTGTTGAGCATACCCTCCAGGGAGTAAAAATGCACCGGGGGGATCAGGTAATCTTCGATGGCCAAGTAAACCTCGGCTAGTACCTCGGCGGGGATGGCACTGGGTTTGAGTTCCAGTTGCAGATCGATACCCAGCGGGTTTTTTTCCAGGATTTTGAGTTCAGGAGCGATGTCTTCACCCAGGTTGCGGTATTGGAGCAGGCGTCGCAGGGCTTCAGCTTCGATCTCACGAGTTGACCCCAGGTGGGTTTCTTCGATGTCGAGGTAGATGGTGTAGATGCCTTGGGGGAGGAAGAGGTTGTAGTAGTTGACAAGAGGATTCCCAACCCCTTTATCTGGTGGGTATTTTTCTATTGCCAAACTTTCGGATAGGAGGAGGAAAAGGAGCGGTTGGGCAAAGAAGAATTGAGGAAACGGATTGCCTGCACCTGAAAAGACTGCACTTAAATCCGGCACGATTATTTTTCCTTTGATCTCGGTAATCTTTATATCTATTTCAAGTTTGGTGCTTTCCTCTTTTGCAACATTTCGCTTTTCAATTAAATCGGATAAAGCTTTGAGTGAACTCGGCAGTAAAGCGTTTAACTGGATCAGAACTTGTAACAATTTCCTTTGTTCAACTTCCGAACCTGATGATACAGATGGATTCCCTTCTTTACCATTTTTGGCAATCTCCTGTTCAATAAAATAAGCTGACTCTGCCAGGTACTGGTCAGCCATATAAAGAAACAGTGTTTTTTTTAGGTGCTCATTTGAGCCAATAATAGTGATAGCTGATTCTATTAATTTTTTTTGTAAAATCAACCTCGCCGTCTTACTATCTTGGCACTGATTAATTGCAGCCATTTCTTGAAGAGGAATATCAATAGAAATCTCTGGAAAGACAACACCTTTATCTTTCACCAAATCAAAATAATGGCCTAACTTCTCTTCTGTCTTGGCTTTTTCATTATTGGAACGACGCGTTGTTAAAGTGTTTTTAAGTTTAAACCTCACTTCCGGCTCCTCCATCTGCTCCACCCAGGCATTCCTTACCCCTGGAATATCGATCAAGACCCGCCGCAAGTCTAGCGCTGTAACCGGGTCATTGGGCAAAACGTACTGCGCGGTAAAAAAATGCTGCCCCTCCCCTACTGAAAACAAATCCGCAGCAGAAAAATTACTGCGGTAGCCCAAATCAGTGAGGGCATAGCACAGTACCTCCAGCATAGTAATGCCAGGGTCATGAGCATTAAAATCCGTCCAACAAGCCGAGCCGAGCCGCTCAATGTGTTTGATGCCTTCCCGACGCAGCAGGGCCCAGTCTATGCTGGGTGGATAGACGGGATTTTTGGGTATAGTGAGTGATTGGGACATGGCTAAGCGGGTTTATTAATGGTGATCAACTCTGAGCGTTCATTTGAATAAACATATAGCTCGAGTCGAAGAATGGATCCTGTTAACTCCAGTTTCACCTTTTCTGACATTATGTTGCCAACTTTGGCTAATTCGTTAACTATTGGGTTTAAAAAAACCCTAAATGCATTAACATCAGCGGCATTAGGATTTTCTCTCCAATATTTTTCGACTTTCAACCTCACCTTCTCCAACAAACAACTCTTACAAGCACAACCATCCTGCTCCGATATCACATTGATCTCGTGATCCAGCACATTCGGATTGTCTTCATCCAGGCGGTTCAGGTAAGTGGTCAGCAAGGAGGCGGCGGTAAAAGGGGTAATGGTTTCGGGAGCAGACCAGGGCACTTCATTTTCACCAAAATCCGCACTAGTACGCGAGGCAAAGTGTTTGATTTTCAAGTTCATCACCACATCCACGTAGTCCAGGTTTTCCAAAAACAACAAAAGGTGGGTGGTGCTGATGGAATTCCCAAAAAGTAGAGGTTGGTGCCGATCGCTAGCCCAGGGTGCCAGGAATGTTTTGAGGTCTTCGTTGAGCTGTTTGGTGTAAAAAGGAATGTCTTTGCCCGCGTAAAAACGCACACAAAGCTGGAGGCGAATGGGTTCATAGCGGGCATTGATCACGCTGAGTCGCGATTTGCCGTGCCCACAACCGCAATGGCAATCATGGTCTGCTGTAGTATCATGCTCTTCTTCGTGGCAACAACAAAAACCAGGACTCCCGTACCCGCCCACGAAGTAGCTGTTGTGTCGATTGAGGTACTGGCGAATGGCTTCCAGGTCACCTGCATCCAGATTGGGGTAATACTTGCGGTTGCCAATCATTTTATCGGGATACGGAACCGCTGCCAAGGTCACATGCCCGGGCATTCCTGCCGCCACCACTTGGGTATGCGACAAACATTTGGCCAAGGCTACTTTCGGGAATTTTTCCAACACTATTCGTTCGTAATCCCATACGCTGATGGCCCGTTGGCGGTGCCGCAGGCGCTCGTGGACGCGGCGGTAATAACTGTGGCGATCTCCCACTTCCGAGAGGCGGCCACCAAAGGAAGTATAAGGTTGCTCCACCCGTTTCACATTCACATCGCGAAACCGTAGGGCGCCGATGGTTTCAGCAGGTAGGCCCGGTTCCAGGTGTTCGGGGGTATTTCCATCGTCTTTAAATACTGCAGTGCCCGCATTGACATGAATGTCCACCAACATGGGAAGGGCATCCACCAAGATGTCATCGTCCGGGAATTCGGTGGCTGAAGCCCGCAGCCAGAATAAATCCGTACGGTCTTCCTTACCTTTGATCCAGGTATTGCCATTGTTGATGTCTTCGGGTATCTGGAAGCGGATGATACCAGTTTGTTTCATTCCCAGGGTTTCGTCCTTGAGGATGAACTGCGGCGGGAAGCGGACCCACTCATTGTCGCGCAGGTACGACCAGATCACTTCGGGGGCAATGTGGTCGGGGTTACCAGTACCCTCAGCCATTTTGAAGAGGAGGTTGAGGGTTTGGTTGGGGAGCAGGGCTTGAAAACCAAGGAAGAGGTTACCGTTGGCGGAGTTTGTTTTGGGGCCTCCTGATTCAGTATTTGAAATTAGACCGCTAGTTGAGGGTTGTTGTAGTATGGGGATTTGGTTGAATCCTCCATTGCTTAGTTCAATTGGTAATTCACCGAATGATGTATAATAGTGAATATTTGAAGCCCCTGTTTTTGAAAAATCACTTTCGTAACGAATAATGATATTATCACTATTAATTAAAAAAGGTATGGGTTTTTCAGGGGCAACATATTGAATTTCAATTTTATTTAATCTGGGAATTTTATCAAGCGATCCATCTTTTAGGATTTGACCGTTTATTAAGATATTCTTTTCCCATCCAGCAGGTAAAGCTTCTCCGCTTTCCGCAGCTACAGAGGTTATTTTTTTATTTAGTATTTCTTTAAATTCTATGACAATCGTAGTTGTTTTATCTATCAATAGCGGAGTCGATTTTAAGTATTTTTTTTCCTCTCCCAGTTTAGACAGTACAAGGTCAGGCCCGGTCGAAATTGCACTTATATTTTTATTAATAAGCATTGATGCCCTATTAACCCAACCTCTTTTTGATCTCAATTCAACTCCAGGTACATTTTTTCTAGTTAAATCATTTTTATAGCCTATACGTAATGATGAAAACGTTCCATTTTGGTCATATTTTAAGCTTGGAAAATCCGCCGAAAGGTATATATCAAAACCTCCTTCATCGTGAATAATTACTTTATTTGAAAGATGTGAATCAAATTCTACTCCAGTTCCCAATCTCACTATATCTAAATTTTTCCAACCATCAGTAGTTAATAATTCTACACGATCTATATCAACATATGGAATAGAGATTTTTATATTAATTTCTCTGAAATCCCCACCCTCGAGCCACAACTCTGGTGAAGCAATCAAGATTCCAGAAATGCCTTTTAACTGTTTTTTCTTTGCCTCCCAAATCTTTTGTTCTTTAACTACATGTAGAGGAATATTATTTCCATATAACTCCGTAATACGGTTTAGTTTATATTCAATTCGATCATATACCTCTATCCCTGAAAATGCGTTCCAAGCCTTCCAACTTGGTTTATACGCCTCCTCTACCCCATCCCGCTTATCCGCAGCTGGCAAAGCAATCGAAAAAATGGTATTGGGTTTTCCTGCTCCTTCCTTTTTTTCTTCAAAATACAAATTCCTCTTCTCCACCAACTTCACCTGTCCTACCACTACTTCATCCTCCAAACCGTAAATCCGCAATTTCCCACCCTGGTCTGTTCCTCCCGCAAAGAGTGTATTTTCTTTCAGTCGGTAACGCAGTACATTCTGCGCCAATTCAAATACCACATGTACTTTATCAGGAATGGCCCGGCGTTGTTGCAGGCGCAGTACATCTTCGTAATAAAACAGCAGGTGGCGCTCTGGCAGGCGATTCATTTCGTCTTGCAGGTAGCGGAACAGGTGCAGGAAAGTCAAAAACAGGGTGATGTGTGGCGCGTGGTCGTCGCGACTGCGCAGGGAGCTGCGGAATGCCCGGGTAGCCTTGTCCACCATCAAGGCCAAAGCCTGATAAAATTGGAGGAACAAACGCCAAAGTGCTTCGCGGTTTTCATCGGGCAGTAGGTAATCAATGCACAAAAAGTCTTCGTCTGTCGGCAAGCCCCAGGCACTGGCAGCCGGGCTCTTCCCAATAAAATCGGCGTAATCCTCCAGCAATAATTTGTCTACACTCCCCTTGTGGAAGGCGATGAGCACTTTGAGCGGCTCCAGCAACTGAGTACTCACGATGCGCTGGAATTCCGCATACAAGGGATGCTCAATGGGGGCTTTTTGGCAAAGCTCTGCCACTTTTAAGGCGAGCCCATAGATCAAGCCCACCAATTCCCGGATGGTACTGGCTGACGTAGGCTGATTGGAGTTGCTTGGGCCGGGGTTTTCCAGCTCAGCTTTTAATAAACGCAGGTATTGCAATTCCAGCGAGCGGTACTCCGTGCGCAAGCTTTCTAAATCCACTGCGGCCAAAATGGCAAACAGCGTCGTTACATCTGATTCCCAGAATGAGGTCCAATCGCCCTGGGCTTCATCGTGCTCATTCCAAAAGCGAACTTGCTCCGCAAATTTTCCTGCAAAAGCAATGAGGTCTTGCATGGAGCGTACATCCAGGCGCAGGTTGCTCGGAATCAAGGCTTGCAACAAACGTTCACGTTGGTGTACCCCGTGGCGTTGGAGTGGATGCACAGGGGTGTTAGCATGGATGATCATAACTCAACATTGGTTCCTTCCTGATAATAAAATGGATACACTCGATTGAAGCGGGTATTGGTACTGCGTACGACGTAGACAATTTTGATCTCCAACAAACCCTGGGTTGGGTTGGGGGTAATGCTTAAACGTTCCAACTTGATCCGGGCTTCATGCAAAGCAATATTCCGGGTGATCAAGTCCTCCAGGTAAGAAAGGAGCGATACATTCATAGCAGAAAAAACAAAATCTTCCAGATTGCAGCCATAATCAGCCTGGAGTACCCGCTCGCGAACACTGGTAGAAAAAAGGATTTGCAGGCTTTGCCAGATGTCTTCCTCCGCTTGTACCATTACCGGAGCACCCGTGTTTGGGTCAAACTCAGGAGGGAAAGCCCAACCTTTGCCTAAAAATGATTTGCGCTCTGGCGCATCTGGATTGAATAAGAATTCCATGTTTGGTCTGTTTTATCCACCGATGAATACGTCTGGAGAACCTTCTGATATCACGCTGGGGTTGTGCGTCGTTTTATCTAATTGTCGGGCTACTGCTTTACCACCAATGAACACGGTTCCCGAACCTTCGGCAATTTGGCAGGGCAATTCCTGACAACTACAATTATCGCCCACTACCGCGGCAGCTCGTTGATTGATGAATACAAGACCTGCGCCAGTGGCTATTATTGGCCCACCAGTGTGAGCGCCTCCTCCCGAAATGGGCTGCGTGCATATTTGTTGGTCATTGTTTCTTGCGGCAGGTTTCGCTGGCATAGTTGTTTAATTTAGATCGATGCGGGTTCCTTTTATCTTCACTCCTTGGGTACTCAGTTCAATTGAGTTGCTGGCATCCAGGGCAATTGTAATTTTGTTGTTCGCGGCATCCAGCTCTATTTTGGGGCCAGAGGCTCCTCCGCTTATGCTGATCAATTTTGCCTGTTCATCATCGTCAAAGGAGAGGGTAAGCCCGGTTTTAGACACAAACCCTTTTTTGAAATTGTCATCATTGGCGGGAAAAGCACTGGGCGCTGCATTGTTATTGCTGTGCAAGGATCCAAGCACGATGGCATCGTTCGGATCGTTGTTGAGGAAACCTACAATAACTTCGTCGCCCACATCCGGCCGAAAAACAAACCCCCGGTCGTTGCCCGCATGCAAGGTGGCCAAACGGGCCCAGATGCCATCAGCCTGGGTACCGTTCGTATTGTTGGCGATATAAGGCAGACGCACCTGCACCCGATGGTTGCCTGATTCGGTATCGCCACCTACTTTGGAAATGATGCCAATTTGTAGTCCTTGAATGGCCCCCGTCAATCCAGCCGCGTCAGGAACCTGGACGTCCAGGTTTTCTGCTGTGAATGCCGCCTGCCAGCCAAACTGAATATCGGTCTGCCAGGTACCATTGTGGATTTGGTGCATCACGCCCGAAATCAGGTGTTTGCCATTGAAGCGATCCCCCACCCCATTGAGCTCGATGGTGTCTCCGGGAATGGCTTCCAAACCCAAGACCCTTACCCGTCCTCGCACATGCGAGAGTTCACTGCGCTTAAATTTGGCTTCGGCCCAGGCTTTGAGTTCCTGGGTGTCCAGATCGCCGCCATGGTAAAGGTTAAGCGGATTTTGACCGTACAACAATTGAGGAAAATCGCGTCGTGCAGTGCCTGGAGCACCTGCGGCACTGGCTGCTTGACCCGCTCCTGATGCCCCCGCAGCAGCTCCGGTATTTCCAGCACGCTCAGCTGCTAAACGAGTCTCTTGCCCCCCTGGCTGTGGCGGCTGTTGGGTATAATCCCAATTGTAGGCATTGACACCAGGATAATGCATGCGGGTATCTATATCTGCTTCAAACTCCAGAAGGGAAACTCCTGCACTCCCTTGCCCGTATTGCACTTGCAATTGGGCTTGTGCGGCTACTTCTGGTTTTTTAAGGTTGACTTGTGCGTCCAGAACATTGACCGCCAAACCATTTACATCAGCACGTAAGAGCATAAAATCCCAATCCGTGCAATGGAACTGCACCAATTCAGGGTGTTGGACGGGTGTACTTTGGATGGTACCCACACTTAAATCACTGTAACCTTGAATAATCTGCCGCAAAATCCCATCATCCGATTGGTTGTAATGGTAAGTGCTTTTGCGCACCAGAGCCATTTTGATGGCGGGGTCTTTACATTCCAATTCCAGAACACTGGGCCGACCCGTACGGGCCTGAATTGCGTGCCGGACAATGATGCCTTTAAAGATGGTGTCTTGCTGCTGGCTGTATCCCGTTAAAATTTCAACTTCTTTCCCTGGAGTGAAATCGTTGGTATTGCTTTTCGGAAAATCCTGTTGCTCCACGGCTCCATCGGCGAAAAAGAGCCGCGCAGTGGGGATTTTATTCAGCTCTCGATGGATGCTGGCCGAAATAAACCCGCCAGGATTAGCCGTCACATCTTTGCCTCCAATCTTAATCGTTACAGAGACTGTATGGGTAGCCCTTTGCTGTAAATTTGCGGAGTTCGGATTGATCATGAGGGGCGGCTTTTATCAATCGGTGGCAAAATTAAACGGGTACCCTCGGCTATCTTTCTGAAATTGACCAACTTGTTTGTTTTGGCAATTTCCAAATAGTACCGATCACTTTCGTATGCCTCAAGGCTGATGCGCAGGATGTTCTCGCCCGCTTTGACCACATGGTGGCGGGTCAGATCGGGGGAAAGTAAAGACATTAAAGCCGATTTTTCGTTGGGGACGCGTTGAGACTTGAGTTTTAAAGTTACTTCAGCACGCAGTGGAATTCCAGCCGGGCTAAAGAGGTTGTAATTCATCGTCATTTCTTCTAAAATGCCCATGAATACCAACTTGCCATAATTGACCAATACAAAAGGGGTGCGGTGGGTTTGATCGTAAAAATCATACACCACTGATTGTAGTTGAGCAACTTTAAGCACGACGTAAGCAGATTTTGCTTCATCGGGTAAAGCGGCAGCAACCTCACTAATGACATCAATGGCAGGGATGTCGTTTTGTTTTACTGCACCCGTTCCATCCAGTATAAATCTTAGCTCCAACAATTCTGCATCAACTCCGGCAAATTGGGCATTGTCCGTGCCTGATCCTGGTTCAGCAGGGTTTGCATAAATCACTTTAAAGTTTCGGGTAATTTGCTCTGGATTGATCTGGGCTTCAAAAATTCTGCTCGTTACTGCATCAGCAATAAAGCCCACTAATTGTCCTGGCGAAAGGCTGGAACCGCTCAACTGTTCCTTGGGATTTTTTAAGGAAATAATCCGCAGTTTATTGATGGCACTTTCCATGGTTAGCGGTCTTTTTGGCGTTCAAGAATGGCCAATACCTGTTGAACACAATCTTCCAATAATTTTTGGCGGCTGGCATCATCGAAGACGTTTGGCAATTGAGCTGAAGCGCTAGTACTATCATTTGTATTCCCCCCCTGCCGATTACCGTCTTCAACAAGGATTGCTTTGACCACCAATTCTTTAATTTCAATAGGCATGAATGTAGGTTTGATCAAACTCTGGTGAAATAATTGTAGTTCAACTGGATCGTCTCAATCGCCAAGTCGTTGTTCATCGCATTGAAGCCACTGATCTCCCACTTTACGGGATACGCATGTACAATGTGCCAGGCCACCAAGGGTTTGGGTTCAGCCCCTCCTGTTTCTGTGTCTAACAGAAAAACATGCAGGTTGCAGGGTTTGAACGAAAACTCTTCAATGGCTTTGCGACACCAATCCATCAAAGGGGAACTGACCTTGAGGGCACGTTTGAGCACCAAGGGTTCAGCTTTGGCAGGTAAGGGCAATTGGTGGGTGAAACGATTCTCACCCCCTTCCTTTACTGCCTGCAATTCCAGGCTCATGGATAGGCCCGAAACCTCTTGAAAATCCGAATCGCTGTCCGGCATTTTATCAATCTGGATTTTGAAATAAAACCCAACTGGAGGATAGCTTTGCAGTGCATTGGCCATAATTGTAGTTTACTTGTACTCCATCGTTAGGCCCTCATGAGCTAGCTCCAGCGTATCAATGCTGATTTCGTTGGCATCTGCTTTCATATCGCTAAAAGCCACCTTCACCGGGAAGGCATTCTGAAGGGTCCAGGCTATTACTGGTTGGCTTTCTTCATCAATCAGGGTGATGGTCAGGGTTTTGCGGTACTCTTTGCGCGAACGAATGGAACCAGGTGTCGGAGTGCCCGATCCACTGCCATCGATCCATTTGTAAAAATCGCTGTTGGCATCCTTCATGCCTTGTACCAGTCCTTTTTTCAGCGTGACATTGCTGAATTTGCGCATGCCTGGCAATTTGATTTTGGAGAGACCGATGTCGATACCCGTGCGGTATTCGATCAAATCGATTTGATAATCCAGGCCGCTGACTTCAGTAAAGCCAACTTCAGTAGCATTGCTGAGTTCTGGTTTGCTCCAAGCAACGGTAAATCGAAACTTGGGTATGGGATATCCTGTCGCCATGATGAGGATAAGTTTAATTTTTTTGATAAATGAGTTTAGGCTTCGGTCAATTCAAATTTGTGCTCGTATTGCAGGACAATAAATTCAGCGGGGCGAGCTACTGCTACCTTGATGATGACCCGCATGATGCCCCCCAGAACGTCTTGCACCGACATGGATTCGGGTTCACCCACAATCACTTGATAGGCAGCATCGGGAGTATCTCCGTACAAGGCTCCAGCTTTCCAAAGGGTATTTAAAAAACTGCCAATCATGGATTTGACCTTGATCCAGGTCTGGGAAGTATTGGGTTCAAAAACAAAATCCTGCATAGCCCGGGCAATAGAATCTTCGATAAAACAGAAGGTGCGTCGTACGTTGACGTAGCGCCATTCCAGGTCATTGCCAGCCAGGGTACGGCCACCGTAAACTAGGATGCCACGGCCAGGGTAAGCCCGAATGACGTTGATTGCTTTGCCATTATCGGGGGCGTTGAGGCTGGCGTGATCGTCGTCGTCTAGTTCAACGGCAGGTTTGATGATGCCAAACACACTCACATTGGCAGGAGCTTTCCAAACGCCTTGTGTAGCATCCGTACGCACATAAATGCCAGCGATAGCGGGGCTAGGGGGCATGATTACGCCGAAGTTGCGGATGGCTTCGCGGATTTTGTTGTAGAGGATGTCCCTTGAAATTTTTATTGCTCCTAGATCATCATCCTTTACGCTGGTAATTTTGACATTAGCATCTGCCGTGGCAACCGTAATTGCGGTAACAAGTGCAGATTCAGCAGCAGTTAAAGCTCCCGCGGCGGCAGCAGCAGCGGCTGTCAAAGCAGGATCAAGGGGGGGAGTATCATTGGCAACAGCTGCATCGGCAATTCTTTTGGCCAGCATGGCTGCTACCACATTATCTGCGGCTATTTTTTCGGCATTCACACGGTGATGGTACCTCACCGTTACTCCTGTATCCAAAAAACTGTAGGAAAGTCCAGATTGTAGGTTAGGATAATACGCCATCCCATATTTTTTGATTTCAATATCAACAGGCATGCTCGTTTGGAAGGCTTCTACATTGGTCGAAATATTGCCTGCATCTGTTCCACCATGTACATCAATAACCGTAACCCGGTTCTTCATTTTTTCACAATGTTGCAACGCTTTTTGAATGATAGTGGTGTACCCGGTAAGGCTCATTTCTGTCCCATCTGGAAAAACCAAAATGGTCACTTCCTTAACTTTTTTTAAAGCGTTGAAACAACTGTCACCGAATAAGCTATCATCAGGGACCGCAGGAGTAGAGGGGTATGTAGCTACGGATAGGATGAAACAAGGTCCGCCTCCATTGGCGTAATACAATTGGAGAGCGTGGTACATCTTATAGTACAAAGAACTAGTTTCCAAAACTTTAACTTCTGGGCGTCTTGGATTGGTGTCGCGATCATCTACGTCCACTTTAATGTTGGTGCTGGGTGCTCCCCCAAACCAGTTCTCGTACTCTTGCATCGATTTGATGCGGGTGGGTTTTCCGAGGAGAGAATCTCCATTTTTCTCTGCTTTTTCGGTATACCCGATGAACACGGGTACAGCACTGGGGATCACACCTACCGCTGGTGGCAAGGTGGGCACTTCCTGGGTATAAACACCCGGCATCCTTAATTCTAGTAAGGTAGGCATGTTTTTTTGTTTTATAGATGAACAAACAGGTTTGTGGTGTATTGATCTCGCCTTGGCGTAGGTAAGAGCATTTTTTTTGCGCCAGTAGTAAGCAGGGTAACTATTGGCGAGTTCGCTTCGAACAAGGGAACGGCTAGTGCTGTCTCAAACAAAAAAACTGCAGCGGTTTTGTCATTTCGAATCGCTCCAGCCATAGCCAAGTCCTCTGCTGTCCAGTTGGCATTGGGCTTCAGCGCGAATGAGGTATCTGGATAAGGTAAAGTCTCCTCGTAGGTCAAACTAAACATTGGTAATGAGGTTGCGCTGTCAAACAATCCAGTTTGTCGAGCTTTGGACAAGGCTACGAAGTAGCGCCAGGTGCTTTGTTTATGTGGCAGATTGACGGTATACTGCACAGCATTGGCTGGATCGTAATCAATTGTTGCATCCAGTCTGAGGTGCAGAACTGCCCAATATTTGCTTGCTTGGTGTAGCGTTTGGTCTAGCAAGTAGTTGGTTTCATCTCTAGTGCCGTCGGCTTTGATTTTACTCACCCGATACTGCCCTGGCTGGCTTATTGTCAAGTTAAAGGTTTCTTGAGTAGGCAGAACATCCATCTGGCGAATGGGGGTTTCCCCCAATTTATTAACCTGAATCTGGCGGTAAAGGC
Organism: Saprospiraceae bacterium; assembly: GCA_027486765.1. GTDB lineage: Bacteria > Bacteroidota > Bacteroidia > Chitinophagales > Saprospiraceae > Haliscomenobacter. The sequence goes on along the minus strand of JAIXOO010000024.1, from coordinate 2,513 downwards.
CTGGGGGTAAAGCCAGTTGGAGGGATAAAGGGGCGATGCTGAGGGCCAATTCATCTACTGAACCCAGGGTAGCGCCGAGGGCTAAATTTTCCTTAAAGGTTCCATCAGCGTTTTGGTTACTCAGCCAGTAACGTTTGGGGAGGCCAGCTAAATCACTGAGGTTTAAAATATCAGAATTGACCTGTACGACAAAAAATAAATCCAGGGGTTGATCGATGGGGATAAGTGGAATCGTAGTAACAGCATCAGTGTATTCTTTTTGGCACAGGATTTTTAGACCTCCTTTGGTTTGAGCCAATTTTAGGCTGTACTCTTGCAGCAAATCGACCGTAGCTGCCGTAGGAAGACAGTCAAAATCTTTACTGACTCCATTGAGGTAGTAGGGATGTTTAAACTGAACACTCAACAATGGCTCGTAACGGTACTGAAACATATTAATTGGGCTTTTCGGATTCACTAATTTCGACAATTGCTGGCCCACCCACGGGAGGTGCAGCTTGAAAGGCAAGCATTCTTACTTTGTAGATGACCGAAGGCATGTATTTTCCACCCAATACAGTCCAGAGGTTATTTAAATTTTCGAACCCGATGTTGTGTAAGGTGCAAACCACATCGATGTTAGGTGTTCCAATAGCCAATCGATTATTGGCCTGAAAAAATGAAATGACTAAACCTAGATGCTTCAGCGCTTCATCGTAATTTGAGTACTTTGCACTAAACAATAAATAGAGATTAAGAAACAAAACCGGCTTTTCAGTTACTGCAATGTTATTTTGAATTCGAACAGGATAATTGTTTTTTAGGGTATTTTCTTCTTCTACATTGACGAGTGTGATGATGATGTTTTCCAGCAAATCCGATCCATCTGAGCTTTCATGTTGAGCAATATCACCCCTGGTTACACTTCCTCCTGACTGTAGTGTCAAGTACCCCTGTAAGCGATTCATGATGCCTTTGATGGTTTCTTCTATCATAAACTGAGGCAATAAGATTCCTGCTCCTGGCTATACCAGAAGTTCAAGAACCGTGACTAAATTTTTTCTAATTGACGTTACAAATCAATCCAATTTTTGTGGATCATTTTTACCCAAAAACCATGAATTCATTTTTATCATGGTTTTCCATGAGGAGTAAATGGATAGCCTTGGCGCAAGATGGCTTCACGAACCAGGCCAGCCGTATTTTTCACTCCCATTTTAAGCAATAAATTTTTTCGGTGTGTTTCAACGGTTGGGATACTGATGTAGAGTTGTTGGGCAATTTCCTGATTGGTGTATTCGTCCACGATCAATTCCAGAATTTCCTGTTCTCGTTTGGTGATCGCATTCTTTTTTGCTTTACTGTATACGGAATTCCCAAAACAGTTCAGTGCTTTGCTTATCGATTCCTGTAAATAAGCATGGCCATTCATTACAGCGAGTATGGCTTGTACAAATTCCTGGCAGGATACATCCTTGTACAGGTAAGCATCCAAGCCCATTTTCCGCAATTTGAACAAAATACTCAGGCAGGTTATGCGGCCAAATAAGATGATTTTGAGTTGAGGGAATTCTTTTTTGATTTGGCGAATCAGGAGCAGCTCAGAAAAATTTGTATTCAATTCAGCATCGAGGAGGAGTAAATCAGTGGCCTCGTTTTGCAGCGTTTTAAGGAGTTCTTGGTAACCGGTAGTCAAGGAATTTAGGTGTAATCCCGTTACTGTTGAAAGCATCTTTGATAAGCCTTCAGCATACACGGGTTGCGTTTCTGCAATCGTGATTTTGATCATATCTGGGGGTGTGTTGGTTTAGTGTCAGCAACTCAGATCCAATTGCTTGAATTTAAGGTTGAACAAATATTCATAAAATACACCTAAAAGCCAAATCTAATTTGATGCTACCCTATAATTTCTAAATAAATCTCCATTTTTAGTTAATGATTCATTCATGTCACTCCAAAACCTCCACAATCCTCCCCACCCCCTCTTCCAAGGGGGCCACCACTGGAATGCCCAATGCAGCCTCTTTCTCCTTCCGATACACCTCAATCTCCTCCCCACTCGCCCCCTGCGTATTCAACGCCAACGCCACCACCTCAGAACCGTACGCATTAATCAACGCAATCTCACTTTCCACCGAAGGAATCGGCCCCCACTCTGGCAAATCATCATAAAACTCCCGTTTCATCGGCACTACGAGCACCACTTTTTTGGCATTGCCCGAAATCAGGAACTCCGGCCCACAAGGCCCACTCGGGTTGCGCAGTGCAGATTGTCCTTCCAAAAAGATAATGTCCGCATTTGTTTCCTCCCAGCAAGACACGATGGCGTGCTCCAATTCCCCTGAGATAAAATCATTCAGCGTAGAATCAAAGATAAAGCCATAATCCCCACCTTGCATCCAGCCCGTTTGCCCGGTGTAGATCATGTGGGCGTTTTTGCCTTTGGCCCGGCAGGCGTCGCGCAAAAAGCGGGCGGTGGTGCGTTTACCCGTAGCGCAATCCATACCCATCACGGCCACGATTGGTGCAGTAAC
>JAIXOO010000099.1 GCA_027486765.1 Saprospiraceae bacterium | reverse complement strand
TACATCTGCTTTTTGAACAACTGGCGGCGCTGCGCAAAAAAACCGAAATGCCCCTGATCATGATGGGCTACTTCAACCAGGTCATGCAATACGGCGAAAAGGCATTTTTTGAAAAAGTCGCTGAGGTGGGCGTAGATGGTCTGATTTTGCCCGATCTGCCGCTGTTTGAGTACGAAAACCATTACAAAGACCTCGTAGAATCCCTGGGCTTGGCGGTGAGTTTTTTGATCACCCCCCAAACCGAGCCGGAGCGGATCCGCAAGATCGACGATTTGACGCACGGGTTCATTTACATGGTGTCCAGTTCTTCCATCACCGGGGCCAAGAGTGAAATCACCGATACCCAAATCGCCTACTTCAACCGGATCAACGACATGCAGTTGAAGAACAAACGGCTGATTGGCTTTGGAATTTCCAATCAGGAGACTTTTGAAACGGCTTGCCAGTATGCGAATGGGGCGATTATTGGAAGTGCGTACATCAAGGCGTTGAAAAACAATCCGAATGTGGCGGAGTGTACTGCGGAGTTTGTAAAGATGGTGAAGGGTTGATTCCTTAGGTGTGACTTCAGTGCCTTTGGTTTCTTAGGTGGTTGATTTTTTTCACCACCTAAGAAACTTAAGGCACCAAAGATACACCTCAGGGTATTGTGCTTTGGCCGAATCTGTCCATTTTTTGTCTTCTCTCTCTCCCCTATCTCCCTTATCTTTGTGGCAACACACCACGCCATGCCTAAAAAAATCGCCTTTTTAATCTCCCCCAAAACCCATTTCCTTGATTTGGCCGGACCTGACCAGGTTTTTTATGAAGCCATCGATTTTGGGGTGCCCTTTCAGTTGGAGTACTGTAGTTATACTTCGTCCAGCTATACCTCCTCTGGTTTACATTTTGCCCGATTGAGCCCTTATACGGAGGTGGAACTCCAGGCTGGCGATTATCTTTTTATCCCGGGTATGGATGGCAAATTGATCGTTGAAAACAAATTGGCGCCCCCGGAATTGTTGGCCTGGTTGCGTACCATTTACGCCCGGGGAGTCAACATCTGTTCTGTCTGTACAGGGTCCTTTATGCTGGCGCACAGCGGCTTGTTGAACGGCAAAAACTGCACAACCCATTGGAAGTATACCCAAAAGATGCAAAACCTTTTTCCTCGGGCCAAGGTGAAAGAAAATGTACTGTTCACCGAGCAAGACGGCATTTTCACCAGTGCCGGAGTAGCCTCGGGGATTGATCTGGCCCTGCATATTTTGGAAAAAGAAGCCGGGCACTACCTCACCCACAAAGTTACGCGCGAGTTGGTTGTCTACATTCGTCGCGGTGGCAATGAAGCGCAGCAAAGTGTGTTTTTGAGCTACCGCAATCACCTGCATATGGGCGTACATCAGGTGCAGGATTGGCTGAATGAAAACCTGCACAAAAAGTACTCCATTGATGATTTGGCGGAAATGGCGCACATGAGCACCCGCAACTTTACGCGAATCTTCAAAAAGGAAACGGGCATCACCGTGAGCGATTACATCATGCTCTTGCGCTGTGAAAAAATCAGGGAGTTGAAGAAAAAGCCGGATTTATCGCGACATCAAATTGCTCAACACATTGGTTTACAAAGTGATCGGCAGTTGCGGCGAGTAATGGCGAGTATGGAAAGTTGAAATACCCAATTTTGGCAGTGCCCCGACCACTAAGTAATGCATGCTTATTCGCTGAGCTAATTTTTAGCTAGGCAAGGCGCGAAGAAGGAGCATAGCCATCGCTATGTGACTGATGAGCAACGAAGCATAGTTAAAAAATTGCCAGCGAGAAGTGTGCATTATTTAGTTGACGGGGCGCTAGATTGTATATCTTTGTTGGAACAAAAACATCAAACAGCATGAGACAACTCATCAAATTGGGTTTAATCCTGGTTGTAGCCATTCTGGTCTACAATTATTTCTTTGGTGATGCGCAAGAAAAAGCCCAGTCAAAAGAAATATTCCACAAAGTGGGCGAACTGGGAAAAGCTTCCTGGTCCTTGCTCAGATCCGAAAAAGAGAAGTTGGACGACGGCAAATACGATACAGCAATTGACAAGATTGGCAATGTGTATGATGACCTGCGCAGCCGCGCCCGCTCCACCAATGACACCGAATCCCTGCAACGTTTGTCGGAACTGGAACGTGAACGCCTGGCGCTTGAGCAGCGAATGGCCGAAATCGAAGCAGAAAAGGATCTCCAGACCAGCCGGAACCGTCCCTTGGGAACGACGCTTGTTGCCGATGAAAAAGAACTCAAAATTGACCTGCGCCGCCTACTGAGCGATACGGAAACGTTGATGCGGCAGATGGAAAAAGAATAAAAGGTTCCTGGGTTTCAGGGTTCCAAAGTTCCAGGGTTGTCGGGTAGTCTTGATGCTCCCACCAACTCTTTAACTTTTGAACCGAACCTAGGAACCCTGGAACTTTGGAACCTTGGAACTTCAGTAACATGACGAACATCGCCACTCGCCGCACTCGCCCCAACTACCTTTACTCCATGATCAGCGTGGCCCTGGTACTCTTTGTACTGGGCTTTTTTGGCGTCATCTTGTTGCACGCCCAGCAGTTTGTGCGCTTGTACAAGGAACGAGTCAACCTGATCGTAGAATTGGATGAAACCGCTACCATCATTGACATGGTAAACCTGGAGAGTTTCCTCAACAACGCGGCATTCGTGCGTCCGGGGACCATCCAAACGGTGTCCAAAGAAAAAGCAGCAGAAATGATGCGCGACGAATTTGGGGAGACCTTCCTCAAACTCGACCTGCCCAACCCCTTTCTCGACGTGGTCTTCTTTAACCTGAAAGCCGAATACCTCGACCCGCAAAAACTCAAACAAATCCGCGAAAAAATCAAAGGCCTGAATGCCATCAACGACGTGTACTACCAGGAAAGCCTCATCGACAACATTGCCAACAATTTGAAAAAAGCGGGCTATTTCGCCCTGGGCTTTGGACTGTTTTTTATCCTGGTGAGTGCTACACTGATCCACAATACCATTCGTCTGGCCTTATATTCCAATCGTTTTTTGATCAAAAACATGGAATTGGTGGGTGCTTCCTGGGGCTTCATCAGTCGGCCTTATTTGTTACGGGCGATTTTGCACGGGATGCTGAGTAGCTTGATTGCGATTTTTGCTTTGGTTGGGCTGTTGTATTGGATCAACCACAGTTTTCCGGAGGTGTACTTGTTTCAGGATGTGCGTTTGTTGTTGCTGGTGATCTTCGGGATCGTGTTTTTGGGGGTAATGATTTATGCGTTGTCGACGTTTTATGTGGTGAATAAGTATTTGAAGATGCGGGTGGATGATTTGTATTGAGTCTTCATTTCAGCAATTGCTTGGCCCTTGCAAAATCCACATGCTGAATCCCGTTTTGTTCCATCAGAAGAATCTCGTACATGATGTATTCATGTGCGTCTTTCCCATTGCTGAATTTTTTCCCTTTCCATTCCAGGATGAGCTTTTCTGCTTCAGAGAATTGTTTGTTGAAGATGTACCCGATGATTAAGCGGGCATTGATGTAGGTTTCAGGTGACCTATAATGGAGGTTGAAATATTCCAAGGCTAAATCAATGGTTTGTTTGGCATCCTGAGCATACATAGCATATCGGATGTAGTTTTTGGGGTCAACGCAGATTTCTTTGGATGAATAATGGATATTTTCATTGCTTATGCTAAAGGCCGCCATCTCCAGGGCTTTTTTATAGCGTCTTTGAGCAAAATACAATTCAGGGGTTTTGCATAAGTATTGAGCCCAGGTTGAAAGTTTCAATAGTTCATCCGGTTGCTCCGAAATGGGATTGCCTCGAATATCCAATTCAGGGCCTTTCCGATTAGGATATTCTTTGGGCAAGTAGGTAATCTGGTTGTTTTGAAGATTAATAAGTTTCAGAGCAGGCATAAAGCACAAAAATAGAGGGAACGTCTTCATATCATTAGCAGAAAGTTCTAATTCTTGAAGGTTCACTAGCTCTTTTAAAAGTGGAGACAGAATCAGCCCTTTGTTTTTACTTAGGTTAAGTTTCCAAAGTTTTTTTATCGCATAAATGCCCGATGGCATTTGTTTAAGATTGCAGTTGCTTAAATCAAGTTTTTCTAAGGAAGTCCAGGTGCTCGTTTTACTGGAAACAATAAGATTTGGGTTGTTACCAATGTACAATTCCACTAGTTTGGATAAGCCATCGAGTGCAATACCCGTGTTGGTAATCTTATTTGCACTGAGGTAGAGTACCTGAAGATTTTTCAAGCGGTTCAGGTAAATTGGCAATACTTTGATTTGATTGGCACTTAAACTGAGGCTTTCCAACTCTAGAAGCTTGGTTATGGTTTCCGGAACCGTTTGAAACAGGTTACCACTTGCTTCAAGGATCTTCAAATGAGTGATCGAGCCGATGCTTGGAGGAAGAATATTGATCCTGTTGTCAGAAATACTCAGATATCTCAAACTGGAGGCCTTATCCATATTTGCAGGAAGTACTGTAAGATTATTTCGACCTAAATTGAGTGACCTTAATTCGCTTAAATTGAATAGACTGGCGGGGATTTCCGTTAATTCATTCCCATCGAGATTTAATTCTTTTAGAAGTTCCAGATCGTCAATCTGATCAGGAATAGCTACAATATCATTGAAATCCAAATTCAACACTTCCAGCCCTTTTAGCTTAGTAATTGACGGCGGGAACGTTTCAAGTTTATTGCCATTCAGTTTTAATGCCTTAAGGTTAGATAAAATTCCTAGAACAGCCCAGTCACCTTGTAATTCATTGAATTGCAGATTTAAGACCTGAAGGTTTTCTAACTCCGCTATTCTTTGAGGAATCTCGCTTATGCTGTTGTTTGCCAATGATAATATTCTCAGCTGCTTTAATTCAAAAATAGACTCATCGATTTTTGGGAAATCGCTATACTCTAAAATTAATACTTTAAGGTTTTTCATCTTCCGAATCATCGCAAAAAGCAAGCTATCGCTTGATCTGTCTGAACGCGCTACTAAGGCTTTGGTTTTTATCAAAACTGAATCTGAAGGCAGGCGATTAATTTTATCATACCTATAAAGCCTTACATTTAGACCGTCAAAATCTGCGCCTAGGGTATCTCGTATATCGACTAGCCGATATTTTTCCCAACTAAACGTATCTACTATAAATCTATCGTATTCAATATATCCTCTGTATAAACTTCGTTCCCTGAGTATAATACGTTCCTCTTCCGAAACAGCTGACTGAGCATGCCCAGAAAAACATAACGAACAAAGTAAGAGTAAACTAAACAGGCTTAGTAATTTCATAAAGATAAGGTTCATATTTGCTACGAAGCAATTGGGTGTTTCTACAGCCCTAAATACTCTTTCAACGCTACACTAAACCCTGTTTTATTCCGCTTATCTTCCGTGTCTTCAAAAATATCAGAATAGACCTCAACTTTTGATTTTTCCTGATTTACTATAATGGCAAAAATTAGCAGCTCGTGCCCGGCAACATAAGGTTTTTCTGTTTTCTCCTCATGCATGATCACTTCACGTTTAACTGGACAGATAAACCTGGTCGAATCAACCTCAGTTAGTTCGCCAAAATAATAAGAGCCTATTTTTTGGTTCATCTGAATTTGTTTGATTTTACCAACAATTTCCTGATAATCACTAAATTCGAAGCCTCCATAGAAAAATTCGAGCGATTCCACTAAATCAGAGGCATAACCAGGGTCAGTCTTTGCCTTGCTAAGATCGCTAACCTTTCCTTTGTGCCTCCTCGAAGCTTGAATCCGAACTACAATTCCCACAATTACAACAATGAGAATAAGTATAAATTTTATTGACTTAGCTATAAACATGATTTATGGTTTTTTTGTGTTTTAAAACGTTTACCCCACCGCCACTTCAAACTGCCCACCCACATTCTCATAATCCCTAAAATCCACTGGCATCACGCCTGACACTCCTTGCTCGGCCATGTACACCCCATAAATCGTATCTACTGCCGCCATGGTCAGCTTGTTGTGGGTCACGATGATGAACTGCGAGTCTTTGGAGAACTTCTTGATGATGCGGTTGAATTTGGTGATGTTGCCATCGTCCAGGGGCGCGTCGACTTCGTCGAAGATACAGAAGGGCGCGGGTTTGAGCAGGTAGAGTGCGAAGAGCAGGGCCGTAGCCGTCAAGGTTTTTTCCCCACCCGACAATTGGCTGATCGTTTGGGGGCGTTTGCCTTTGGGTTTGGCCACAATTTCGATGCGGGAATCCAGCGGATTGTCTGGATCGAGCAGGATCAGGTCGCAGTTGTCGTCTTCGGTGAAGAGGCTGCGGAATACGTCGATGAAGTACAGGCGGGCCTTTTCGAAGGCCTCCAGGAACTGCCGGGTGGCAGTCTCCTCAATTTCGAGGATGGTTTGTTCCAATGATTTTTTGGCCGCCACGATGTCGTCGCGTTGTTGGGCGATGTTGTCGTAGCGTTCTTTGATTTCGGTATAGGCTTCAACCGCCATGGGGTTGATTTCCCCGTAGTTGTCGAGGCGTTTTTTGAGCTTATCTACTTCTTCTTGCAGCTCGGCCTCGGGGCGTTTGATCGAAGGTTCTTCGTTCAGGATGTCGTTGATGCCAATTTCAAACTCGATGCGCAGGCGCTGAGAGATGGAGCTGATTTCAAACTTGACGTCGTTGAATTTGTCTTTCAGGGTGTTGATCAGCACTTGCAGGTCAGTTTGCTGGCGGCTCAGTTTGCGCAGGCGGTCTTCCATTTCCACCATACCTGTACGGGCCTTGAAGTACACCTGCTCGGCCTCAGTGAGCGAGGATTCGTGGACGCCCCGCTCGGCGTAGGCCGTTTGTAAGTTGCTGGCCAGGCGTACCAACTCATCGGCCACCACGGTAGTATCCCGCTCGGCGGTGAGGATGCCTTGCTGGTTTTGTTGAAGGGCGTTTTTGGTGTCCGTGATTTGTTTTTCGCGGAAAGTCAACTCCTGTTGGAAAGTATTGACCTTGTTTTGCTGGCGAATAAACTGGATGTTCTTGTCGTTGAAAGCCGCCGAAGCCTGACTCAACTGATCAGCCATTTGGCGGAAACTGCCGTCGGTTTGGGAGATTTTTTCCTTCACTGCGTCCAATTCCGCGTAGCGAAGGGTCAGTTGCGCCTCGGTCTCCCCTACTGTCACCTGCAGCTCTTTGATGCGTTGCTCGGTCAGTTCCCGGCGATTGCTCACCTCCTGAATCAGGGATTCAAAGTTGGACAAACTGGTGGCCAGAGATACTTTTTCTTGCGCCAATTTGTTCAGGATGCTGCGCTGTTGCTGCATTTCTAGGTCGGGGCGTTTGGCTTTGAGGGCATCGACCCGTTCCTTGAGGTTGAAAGACGTGGTTGACAGACGATTCTCCTCCTGCTCGGCCTTTTTGATGGCTTCCTCCAGCACTTCGAGGTTTTTCTTCCGGCCAATTTTTTTGCCCTCAAACAAACCAATCGAACCGCCCGACACACTGAAGCGGCGCTTGATGATCCGCCCACTGCGGGAAAGCACCACCACATCCTGATCGGGCAAAGCCCCGCTGATGTCTTCTTTTTCGGTCAGTAGCACATTTTCCAACAAGTAACCAACCAGATTCCGGTAAACTGGATCAGTTTGTACCAATTCGATGGCCATTTTGGTTTCGGGCAAAAGGGTCATCGGCATCTGGTAGTCGCGGAAGGCGTCCAAAACAAAGAAGTTGGCCTTGCCTTTTTGGGTTTTGCCCAGCAATTCAATGGCAAAGTAAGCCTCCTCCAGGTTGTTGACGACGAAGTAATTGAGGTAAGGCTCCAGGTAGTTTTCGATGGCTACACGGTATTCCTCACTCACGTAGATCAGGTCGGAAAGCAGGGGCGCACCCTTGTCCCAATCCTTACTTTTGACCAGGTATTGAATCGATTCAGGAAAACCTTCGAGGTTTTCCACCATACTTTTGGTCAGTTTGAATTCGTTGCGCTTGGCGTCGAGGTCGCGGCGCACGCGGGCGATTTTTTGGGTAATTTCGCTCAGTTCAGCTTCCCCTTTTTGCAGGTCTTGTTGGCGTTTTTCCTCGGCTTCCTCCAAGAGCGTCACTGCGTCTTGTTGCACGCGCTCCTGGGTTTCGAGTTCCTGCACCTTATTGCGCAGGCCGCTGACCGATTCCTGGCGTTGACGGATTTCGGCGTCGTTACGGTTGAGGTCGTTGTGGTGGTTGTCGATCTGGTTGAGGCTGATGGCCTTCTGTTTTTCCAGTTCGTTGATGGCGCGCTCCAGTTTTTGTTGTTCCTGGACGACTACATCCAGATCGGCTTTCATGGCCCCGTGGCCGCCGCGAATTTTGTCGAGTTGTTGTTCGGCGCTTTCCAGCTCTTGTTCCAGACGTGCTTCTACTCGTTTTTCTACATTCAGTTCGGAACGATAATGCTCGATGTCTTCCTCCAGTTGTACGATGCGGCCTTGGGCTTGTTGGATGTCTTGCTCCAGTTTTTGGCGGTTTTGCTGCACAAACTGTTGCTTTTGCTCCAACATGCGGCGGTCGTTTTCCATGCCTCGGATGCGCCCAACCAGACTATTGAGATCGCGTTGGCGCTCGGACAGGGCTTTTTCCTTGTCGAGGTGGGTGAGGCGTTCTTTTTCCAGGTTGGCCTCCAGGTTGCGGCTTTCTACATCGATCTGGCGGTAGTTGTCCTGCTCCAGGTCGATCTGGCTTTGTAGCGTTTTGTGTTTTTCTTTGAGCGAGCCGACCTTGATCAAGGCCAGGGCCACGCTGAGTTGCTTGTATTCTTCTTTGAGTTCGAAGTATTTTTGGGTGCGTTTGGCCTGCTTTTCGAGTGACTTGAGGTTGCTTTCAATTTCAGCCAGGAGGTCTTCAATCCGCTCCAGGTCTTCGCTGGTGCTCTTAAGTTTGCTGAGGGTTTCTTTTTTGCGCAGCTTGTACTTGGACACCCCGGCGGCTTGTTCGAACATTTTACGGCGGGAGTCTTCCTTGTCTTCCAGAATGTCGTCCACCATACCCAGGGCGATGATCGCGTAGGAGTTGGAGCCGATGCCTGTATCCAGGAACAAACCCGTGATGTCTTTCAGGCGGCAGGTAACGCCATTGAGGCGGTATTCACTTTCCCCACTACGGTAGAGCATGCGGGTGATGGTGACGGTATTGTATTCGGTCGGCAGGAGGTTTTTGGTATTCTCAAAAGTCAGCGAAACCTGGGCAATCCCGGCGGGTTTGCGCTTTTTGGTGCCGTTAAAAATCACGCTGGACATTTGATCCAAACGCAACTCCCGGCTGCTCTGCTCCCCCAACACCCAACGGATGGCGTCCACGACATTGGATTTACCCGAGCCGTTGGGGCCAACAATACCGATGACATCCGCAGCGAAGTTGATGACGGTGGGGTTCGCAAAACTTTTAAAACCTTTGATTTCTAGACTTTTGAGCCGCATAAGTGTGGGTTAGTTGAGGGAAGTTGAGAAGGTTGAGGGAGGTTGAGAAGGTTGAGGCTGCCGCGAGCGACTTAGACAAGGACATTGTCAAAATCGCTCGCGGCAGCCTCAACCTTCTCAACCTCCCTCAACCTTACTCAACAGTAACAAGCCTACAAAGATACTGCATCGCCCTCCAATCGGGTCTTGATAAGTAAGCGAGTTTTCCACATTGCCTGTTGGTAAAGGGGGAAGTTATGCACGAGTTCTTAAGCGAAAAAGATTGCAAAGGCACAAAAATCACCCCACTCCACTGACAATTCTCATTGTCCAATTTGCTTTTATCATCAAAAATTAGATATTTCTTTTTCTAAAGCTTTTTTTGACAAAATTAAAGCACACACTATTGGAAGATTATAGAATTTTTGCTACATTTCTGGTGAACAGTTGGTTCTCCTTTTTTCACTAAATTTACTATCTATGAACATCACATTCAATGATCTGAGGGACATTAAGCACAAGCTCCCTACTGGCAGCGTAGCGCGCATTGCCAAAAAGCTAAACATTGCCGAAGATACGGTACGGAATTACTTTGGAGCATCCAAGCTGGATGACGGTGAGACGATAGGCGTACACATCGAACCCGGTCCCGGAGGAGGAGTTGTTCATTTAGATGATGATGCTATTTTGGAGGCGGCTCGGGCAATCCTGGCCGAACAGCAGTAGCGCTGCCCATTCACACCCTGGCAAACCGATCTTTCAAAACTGGCTACTAAGGCAAGTAGGCACCTATCCAACTCCATCTTCCAGCGTGTCTTCCTGCCTTAGTGGCCAAACACACTTGATTGAGCTGCTAAAGCCTTGATTACATCTTCAAATAAAAAGCTCTGGTTAAATTTTGATATGCTTCTGTCCACTCGATTGGCCCTTCTTGCCGAACAATCAATTGATCCCGCTGCGGAGTACGACTTTCCAATTCAAACTGCATCAACAACCGCTCAACGGGTTTATTGGCATTGGTCAATACCTCAGTGACCCGGGTACAATAAAAATGGTAACTCGCGGCGAGTTCCTGGAAACGTAGGCCTTCGACAAAGGGTAAAATCACACAGAATTTCCCGTTTTTGGCGAGTAGTTTTTGTACGGCGCGCAACATGTCACCGTGCGGCAATTTCACGGTGTGGCGCACACTATTGCGGTCCTGATTGAAAGAAAACGTCCCTCCGCTAAAAAAGGGAGGATTGCTAACAATCAGGTCGTATTCTTGCCGGGGCGTTTCGGCAAACTCTTGGATGGATTGGTGGTATACCGTCAAACGATCTGCCCAGGGTGCATTTTGCATGTTCTCGACAGCTTGCGCATAAGCCTGGTCATCAATTTCTACGGCGTGGATTTGCGCCGTCGGGTTGCGTTGTCCCAACATGATGGCAATCAGCCCAGAACCCGTTCCAATGTCCAGAATGCGTGTAGCACCATCTCCATCCGCCCAGGCGCCCAATAATACCCCATCGGTGCCCACTTTCATGGAACATCGATCTTGATGAATCGTGAATTGTTTGAATTGAAAGGTTTGCTCCACTTTTTCAATTTTGTCCACTGGATCTGCTTTGGCTTTCACACTCATGCTTGCTTACGTTTTGAACTTAGACATGCTCTCGCAAATCTACAACATCCTAAAATAGCTTTGGTTTTTTTTAGGCACACACCAAAAATGAATTTTTGTGAATCTACACTCTTAAACACGATTTTTAAAGCACGCGCTCAATCGTCGGTCATGGGGCAATTGCGCCCTGACCTTTTTTACTCAAAATAAAATAAACGAAGATGGCAGAAATGAACACTCCGGAGCGTAGCTCCAAAGGGCCGCGGCGTGCCCCTAAATCCTCTACCCGGGTAGATCTGACCGCAATGGTTGATCTGGGCTTCTTGCTGATCACCTTTTTTATGCTGGCTTCTGCTTTTCAAAAGCCGAAGGCGATGGAAGTGAATAAGCCGGTGCCGGAAGTAGATCAGCCAGCAGGGATTAAGGAAACCAAAACCCTCACATTGGTGGCAGGAAAAAATGACAAAATATACTGCTATACGGGCGCAGATGATGAAACGGGTTTAAAAGTTGATTCACTAACTTTTTCCAGGCAAGAATTGCGTAAACGCATCATCCAGCGCCAACAAGAGGTAAAAGCCCAGTGGGGCCACCAGGATGAATTGTATGTGTCCCTCAAATTTTTCCCTAAATCCAAATACCGCAACATGGTGGACCTGTTGGATGAAATGGAAATATGTGGGGTAAAACGGTACGCGATTGTGGATGAATGGAATGAAATGGATGGGATGATTGCGGCGCATACCGGCAACCGGTAGGGGCGACCCTTGCGGTCGCCCATGTGTACGCGGTCGACCGTGGCCAGACGTGGGCGACCGCAAGGGTCGCCCCTACGCCTGTTAATCCAAATACCGTTTGTTTAACCCATCATACGCATCAATGCGCCGATCGCGGAAAAACGGCCACATCCGGCGTACCGCTTCGGTACGTTGTTTATCAATCTCGATCACCTGGGTCACCTCCTGATCGATGGGGGCGCTGTAAAGGATTTCCCCTTGCGCTCCAGCGATAAAACTCTGCCCCCAAAAACGAATCCCGCCCGTCACGCCAGAGAAATCCTCCTCCCAACCCGTGCGGTTGACGGAAATAACCGGAAGTCCATTGGCAACTGCATGCCCTCTCTGGATGGTTTGCCAGGCACCAAATTGGCGGTCTTGCTCATCCTTGGGGTCGGTGTCCGCCCAACCAATCGCGGTGGGGTAAATCAGCACTTCTGCACCACGCATGGCCATCAGGCGAGCGCCTTCGGGGTACCATTGATCCCAACAGACCAAAACGCCGAGTTTGCCCACCGAAGTTGAAATGGGATTGAAACCCAGGTCTCCAGGGGTGAAGTAAAATTTTTCGTAATAGGCCGGATCGTCAGGGATGTGCATTTTGCGGTAGCGCCCGGCTTCGGTGCCATCTTTTTCAAACACTACTGCCGTGTTGTGGTAAATGCCGGGTGCCCGCTTTTCAAAGAGGGAGGTCACGAGTACCACTTTGTTTTCTTTGGCCGCCTTGGCAAAGGTATGGTAGGCTGGCCCTGGGATGGGCTCGGCCAGGTCAAACATATCGGCAGATTCTGCCTGGCAAAAGTAGATGCCGCAATGGAGCTCCTGGAGTACGACCAGTTCTGCCCCTTGCTCGGCGCAGGTTTTGATGGCGGCGAGGCTTTTGGCGATGTTTTCGCTTTGGTTGGGGGAGCAGGTTTGTTGGATGATGCCTGTTTTCATGTGTTTGGTTCTTGTTCCACCGATCCATAGAACCCACGGATAAATCCATGGGCTGGGGCGGTGTGTAGCCTCCCACGGATAAATCCATGGGTTGGCTAAGGTTATATTTTCTACATTTCGACCAGCAGGTTGCAACCACGGATGTCTCCTGCATCGAGGCGGCCCAGCACTTCGAAGGAGCCGTCAGCGTACACTTTGCCCAAGTCTTCGGTAGCGATGAAGGCTATGGTGTCCAGGTTCGCCAGGTCGATTACGTTGATGACGCCGGTACGGGCTGGGGGTGTTGCGGTCAAGGGATCGTTGGGTTCACGAGTCCAAACGCGGAGCGTTGGACTGGGATAGAACAGCCCTTGCCCTTGCGAATAGGCTTGGGACAACAATTCCGTCATGCCGTATTCAGAGTGAACGCTTGAAACGCCAAGGCCCTGAGTCAAAATTCCGTGCAATTCCAGGCGGGTCAATTCTCGCCGCCGCCCCTTCATGCCACCCGTTTCCATCACAATCAACTCAGGAAAGTTCAAATCACCCTCCTCCGCCAAATCCCAGAGCGCAAAACTAACCCCAATCAGCACTGTCGGGATTTTTTTTGCAGCACATTCAGCCAAGGTCTTGCGCAACGCCTCGTGATCGTAAAGGTAAAATCCACTTTGGCGGTATTTCGACCATTGCACAAATTGCTCGGCCATATAAACCAAAGAAGAACCTTCACGTTCTAAATAAGCAGGCAAGAGTGCCACAAAACAATAATCGGACAAAGGACCGTAAAATGCCTCAAAACCGCGCAGGGTATTGTGGGTGTAATCTTGCAAACTGCGCACTGCATGGCGACTCGTTTGCGCACCCGTAGTACCACTGCTGGAAAAAATCGCCTCGTTTGGCCATTCTCCGGTTTTTATTTCGTATTGTTTAAACAATTGAATCGGTAAACAAGGAATGGCCTCCAAACGTTGAACACTAGAGGGCTTGATGTGCAACAAATTCAAAAATTGTGCGTACAAGGGATTGAACCTCGCCTGGAAGCGAAACACTTGAAGTGCAAGCGCTTCGAACTCATCAGGCTGTACATTTTGGACGAGATCGTACAGATGACTCCTGGCCGACTGAAATATCATTTCTTGTTTCAATAAAAAGTCTTATTTTTTGATCAAATTGAGGCGGGATTTGAGTTTGCCCCATTTTAAATTCACGACAACTAGCGGCTCGAATCCGGTCAAAATTAGTAATTATGATGAAAAAGTCTGGATATTTCCTTTTTTGCCTTTTGATTTTGCTGCTGGCCAGCACTTGCTCCAATCCGCCAGAATTTCCGGCTGAACCCGTGATCAAATACCTTGGAGTGAGCCATACGTCTATTAACCAAAGCCGTGGCGGTGGAATCCCTCTCGATACCATCGAAATTCGCTTCGCGTTTACCGACGGCGACGGGGATTTGGGCAGCAAAGACAGTACCAACATCTCCCTGACCGATAGCCGGGACAACTTTGAGCACTTTTTCAAGGTGAGTCAAATTCCCCAGTTGGGTTCCGGGGATGGCATTCAGGGCGAAATTTCGATAAAATTAACCAATAGCCCGGATACCAAATATTTTTGTTGTACCTTCCCCAACACCCGTCTGACCTGTATCCCCAGTACCACTTTCCCAACAGATTCTCTCTCTTATTTCATCCGAATTCGGGATCGTTCTGGCAAATGGAGCAACACGATCAAAACCGAGAGAATAACCATTTTTTGTAAATAAAACATCAGACGTATGAAACCACATAAATCTCCCCGCAAAGCGGGCATGCACAGTGTACACGACGCCAAGGGCTCAGGAGCGCGAACAATGCATGCCCAACATGGAGTCTCCACTAAAACAATAGTCATCATCGCGGCGTGTGTAATCGCCTTTTTGGTGTTGATGTATTTTATGATGGCGGGGTAAACTCTATCAATCCAGGAAAAAAGCCCAGGGAAGCAACTGCTGCTCTGGGCTTTTTTTATCCAACAGTGTTAAAATTTTAAACTTTCAGAAATTATTGAAAATAATGAATTACATTTGTGGCATAAAACATTATCGTTATGAAAAAGTATTGGCTTTTGTTTGAAAGTGCTGCAGGTATCTTTTATATGATGATTATGCTTATTGCCGCAATGGTTTTTTCTCTTAATGGCCAGGCATTGGCTATGGTCATGGCTTTTTTTTTAGGTGTTTGGCAATATGGAGGAGGATTGATCTGGATAGTTGGAGGAGATAAGCGCCGGAAAAATTATTTCTTCTACGCCAGTGCTTACCTGTTCTTGCTGTTTACAGGAGTGTATTTGGGATTGGTTCAACGATTCGAAATCGCAACAATGGTCACATCCTTGACCATTCCCCCTGCTTTAGCCATTTGGTATCAAGTCATCACTTGCAAGCATTACATTGAACTTGAGGCAAGGGATAAAATCGTAGAAGATGACAACGGAGCTTCCCAATTGTTGTAAATCAAGCATGCAGCACCTTGATCTGACTAAACCCATCACTCTGCTTTTTTACCTGAATTTGAACGCCAATCCGTTCTTTTAACTCTTTGACGTGGGAAATGATGCCAATGGTTTTGCCACTTGATTGCAGGTTTTCAAGGGTTGAAATGGCCAGATCCAAACTGCTGTCGTCCAGGGTGCCAAAACCTTCATCGATGAAGAGGGACTGAATGGAGGTGTTGCGGCCAGCCAATTCAGAGAGGGCCAAGGCTAGCGCCAAACTCACCAAAAAACTCTCCCCCCCTGATAAGGTCCGCATGCTGCGGCGATTGTTGGCCTGGAAGGTGTCCATGATTTCCAGACCCAGGTCTTCGTTGGCTTTTTTCAAAATCACGTAGCGGCCATTGAGCTGCTGCAAGTGTCGATTGGCCAATTGAATCAGTTTGGCCAAAGTCAAACCTTGGGCAAAAGTGCGGAATTTTTTGCCATCTGCGGAGCCGATCAAGTCGTTGAGTTTGGCCCAGCGTTGGTATTCTTTTTGTTGCGCATGAATGGACTTGAGTAGGGTTTTGGCTTTGAGTTGTTGTTGCTCGTGGCGCTGGAGTTTTTCCAACAATTGCCCCAGGTTTTGCTCCAACATTTGCCAGGCTTTCTCTTGTTCTTCCAATACAGTTTTGAGTGCCTCTGCTTCGGGTGTCTCGCGGGTTTCCAGAATCAAGTCGGCCAGTTGATTGGCATTTTCTTGCTGCAGCCGCTTTAATTCTGCTTCCTGCCGCGCCAATTGTTCCTGCAGATGGCGGATTTCCTGCTCTTCTTCGGTGTTGAGCATACAGGCGCGTAAGGCAGCTAAATCCGCTAATTGTTGGTTTTGAAGCACCTGGACTAGATTCGTCTCCAGTTTTTGGACTTCCTGAACGGTACGTTTGAGTTCTGCTTGTACGTTTTCCATTCGCGCCTGGGCCGCAATGGTTGTTTCGCGCAGTGCTTTCAGGCGGGTATTTTCTGCTTGCAACTGCTCATTGGCTTGGGTGATGGCCAATTGCAATTCCTCCTTAAAGTCTTCGATGTTTTGGGGACCAATTAGCGCGATTCTTTTTTCTTGCAAAAGGGACAAAGCTTCCGTTTCTTTTTGAATGAATTGGAGTAGTTGCTCCAATTGCAAAGTTAACTTTTGCAGGTTGTCCGCCTGTTGCTGGCGTTCAAAGTGGTTTTTCTCGAGGTCACGTTCCAGCGAAAGTTGAAGTTCTTGAGCTTTTTGAAAATGATCGCAGGCATTGAGCAGTGATTGCAGGAGTTCACTGCTGTTTTCTCGATACTCAAAATCGAGCAGGGCCAATTTTTCTAAAACGATGGCCTGTTTTTGCGCCATACGGGTATTGATTTCGTTTTGTTTTTGCCCCAATTGGGCCTGCCGTTCGGCCATGATGGCGCTACGCGACAGCAGTTGTTGCTCCGCCTGCTGGGACGCTAGAAGTGCTTCCTGCAAGGTTTGTAATTCCTTGGTCAGACTGGTCAAAGTGGCAATGGCTTGTCGGCGTGCCTGCAACAATTGCGCTGTATCAGCCAGATATTCGCCCAAGGTCCCCGCTTCCTGATCAACATCGATGCCCACCAGACTACCCATGACCCGGCCCCTTTTGCCTTCCAGTTCGTTGATGCGCGAGAGGCCCTGGCTCAGTTTGCCGTGCAGGGGTTGCTCCAATTGTTCCACCTGGTTGCTGGTTTCCCGCAATTGCAGGGCCAGTTCCTGGCGATGCAGGCGTAGGATTTCGGCATTGGCCTGGGCCTTTTCGTATTCTTGCAGGGCCAGATCGACAAAGGGTTTGAACTCGTGATAGCGAAAAGGGTGTTCGGTGGAAAAACAAAGTGGACAGGCTTCCCCCTCTTGCAGGCGATTGCGGTCTTGTTCATAATTGGCAATCAGGCGTTGTTGCTCGTATACTTGCTGCTTGTACAAGAGGATTTCATCGCTTAGTTCCTGTTCATCAAAAACGTTCAAAAGTTGTTTTTGCAAGTCCATTTCGCGATGGCGCAACGTTTCCAATTGTTGTTCCAAGTTGCTGATTTCCGCCAACACCTGTCGATACGCTGCGTTTAGTTCTTGCAATTGTTCCAACTGGGCTTGGCGTTGATTGAGGCGTTCGAGGTCCTGGTACAACCAAGTGAGCAAAGCCTCGTCGGAATGGGGTACATCGGTCGGCAAAGCGGCTTCATAAGCTGCTTTCAGCTCACCCTGGCGACTCATCAAATTGGCTTTCTGGGCTTGTAAGTCCAGGATTTGAGTTTGCAGTGAAGTCAGCTCTTGGGTAGTTTGTGTTTGATCCTGGTTTAGCAACGCACTTTGTTGCCGCGCCTCATCCAATGCAGCAATTTCGCTTTGCAAAAGGGGCAATAACCCCGCTAGTTGGTGCCAATTGGGGTGTTCCTGCAGCCAGCTTTGCACCTTTTGTAAGCGTTCTGCTGCGGCTTGTTGTTCGGCTTCAAGAGCTATTCCTTTTGCTTGACTTTGCTCCTTTTCTACTTGTAAACGGGTCAGGTTTTCTGCTTGAATTTGCAGGGGTTGGGCACGGGTATTGATCTGTACCTCCAATCGCAAGGCTTCGGCCAGGATGGGTTCCTGTTGTTTTTGCTGAAGCTGGGCCTTTTCGAGGAGCTGTTGAGCAGAACGGGTTTGGGCTTCCTGGGTCAAAAATGCTGCTTGATGGGCCTCCTCCTGCGTTTGTAATTGCACAATCTGCGCCTGGATTTGGGTTTGGGCCGTCAACAAGTCGTCTAACTTCTGCAACTGAGGTTGGTACCCGCGCAAGGATTGATAGCGCTGCAAGCGAACAAAAGAGCCTTCCGCAGCTGTACGGGCAAGTTCCCATTGGCGGTATTCCTGGTTGAGGTTTTGGGCGCTGGTTTCCAGTTCGGCTTTACGCTGAAGCTGTTGCTGAAAATAGCGGAGTTTTTTGAGGTTTTGCTGGGTAATCGCACTTTCTTGTTCTAATTGTTTGGCTTGTTGGGCGAGCGCTTCGGCCTCTTCGGCGGGGAGGATTTCCAGACGGCCTTTTTCAGCTTGCAGTTCTTTCAACAGTAAATCTTCCTGTTTGTGGCGTGCAAAAGCGGCCTTGGATAATTCACTATAAATTTCGGAGCCTGTAATTTTTTCCAACAACTCACTACGTTCTCTTTCGTCGGCGTGTAAAAAAGCAGCAAAATCACCTTGGGCCAACAACACCGAGCGTCGAAACCGATCGTAATCCAGACCAGTCAGTTCTTCAATGAGTTGATCGACTTCTTTGCCCTTTTGGCCAATGGTAAGGAACTCCTGTTTTTCCGCGTCCCAGCGTTCCAGGCGGCGAACGGGTTCCTGGATTTTGCCTTCCAGTTTACCCCCCGAGCGGTGCATGCCCCATTTTGCACGAAGTAAGATGTTGTTGTTTTCAAATTCCACCTCGGCCAAACATTGGGTGGCTCCAAAGGACAAGACTTCGCCCCGCTCGCTACCTCGGGGCAATTTTCCAAACATCGCCAGCGTAATCGCGTCCAAAATGGTACTTTTCCCTGCTCCCGTATCTCCCGTTATGGCAAACAACCCTGTAGTTCCCAGCGGAGCCGCCTGAAAGTCGATCTCGGCATCGAGACGGAGGGAGTGCAGGTTTTTTATGGTGAGTTTGCGGATCTTCATGGTTAAATGAAAAAT
>JAIXOO010000359.1 GCA_027486765.1 Saprospiraceae bacterium | reverse complement strand
TTCTATTAGAGGAGGCGAAGCAAAAAAGAAGCGTTTGGGCCATTCTGGATTCTCTGGAGGTTGATCAATTTACTCGAAAATATGGACTAATTGAGCCTCCATCCAACCCTGGCTGGAATTACAACTCCGAAACAGGCTTTTTCCGCCTGGAGGATGGGCACATGGTTTTGGAAACCACCAAGGAAGTCTCGATGGGCACCCAACTGGATTATCCGAACTACAAGTTGCGCTCAGCCATGCAGTACGAACTGCTGATTGGAGGTAAAAAGGCCCGTTTTGCGACCACCAATCGCTCGCGCATGCCGCTCTATGTACTTTGCTCACAAAACAATTATTTGAGTGCTACCGGGACGGAGGCCTGGATTGCGTACGATGGAATCTTGTATCGATTGGAGTGAAAAACCATATTTCTACCAAATAAATAACCATGCAAAAAACACTTACTTTTTGTCTTCTTTTATCGCTGGCTAGCCATTGGGCCTTGGCGCAAACCCCCAACCCGCTCTACCTGCAAACCAGCGAGATGGCGAACCAAATGGTGCAATACGACGCCGACAAGGGCAGCATCATGCGCTTTTACGCGACGAGCAACCCCATGGAATTTCGGGGTCAGGGTTCCAGCTACAACTCGCCAGAACGGCGTCAACGTTTGCTTGGATTGATCGCGGCCAACCTCAAACAGTTGGAATCGGTCGATTTTGACAAAATGAACGTCAATGGCAAAGTCGATTACCTCTTGTTCAAGCGCAACCTCGAAGACGAGCAGTACCAATTGCAAGCCGAGCAAAAGAACTACGACCAAATCGTTCAACATTTGCCCTTCTCTGATCACATTTATACCCTCATCAAGTCGCGCAACCGTGGCCAGAGTGTGAATGGACAAGAGGTGGCCAAAGCAATGAACGACATTCTGAACGAGGTCAAACAAGCGAATGGCAAACTCAAAGGCGTAGAAGCATTTGATCAAAACCTCGCCAACCTCGCCTCCGAAGCCGTCAAAGGCATGCAGGCCATCCTCAAAAGTTATTACAATTTTTACAATGCCTACGATCCGCTGTTTTCCTGGTGGGTACCCAAAACCTATACAAGCCTGGATGCAGAGTTGGAAACCTACGCCAAAGGTCTGGCGGGCAAAGGCAAAAGCACCAGCACCCAAAAAGACGATGGCAGCGGCATTGTGGGTAAACCGATCGGTCGGGAGGAATTGATCCGCCAACTCAAACTTGAATTCATTCCCTACACACCCGATGAATTGATCGAGATTGCCAACAAAGAGTTCGCCTGGTGTGATGCGGAATTGCTCAAGGCCAGCAAGGAAATGGGCTTTGGAAATGATTGGAAAGCGGCCCAGGAAAAGGTCAAAAACAGCTTTGTAGCGCCGGGCCAACAGCCTGAGGCGATGTTGGAACTGTATGACCAATCAGTAGCTTTTTTGAAAAAATACGACATGGTGACCATCCCACCGATTGCAGAAGAAACCTGGCGGGTGAATATGATGTCGGCAGAGCGGCAATTGGTTAGCCCTTTTTTCCTCGGTGGCGAATCGCTGATCATTTCTTATCCGACGCCCACCATGAGCTACGATGAAAAAATGATGAGCATGCGCGGCAATAACCCGCATTTTTCCAGAGCGACTGTGCACCACGAGCTGATTGCTGGGCACCATTTGCAGGGTTTTATGAACAACCGGAACAAAACCTACCGCAAGTTTGGCACTCCATTTTGGCACGAAGGCAATGCCCTGTATTGGGAGTTTTTGCTGTGGGATATGAAATTTCCCCGCTCGCCCGAAGACCGCATCGGCATGTTGTTTTGGCGGATGCACCGTTGCGCCCGCATCATTTTTTCCCTGAATTACCACCTGGGGGAATGGACGCCGCAGCAATGCATCGACTTTTTGGTGGATCGGGTAGGGCACGAACGCGCCAACGCGGAAGGCGAGGTGCGCCGTTCGTTTACGGGCAATTACGGGCCACTTTACCAATTGGCTTACATGGTGGGTGGTTTGCAGTTTTATGCCCTCAAAAAAGAATTGGTCGACAGCAAAAAGATGAGCATCAAACAATACCACGATGCCATTTTGCAGGAAAACGCTTTGCCAGTGGAAATGCTCCGCGCCATTTTAACCAATCAAAATGTGAAGAAAGATTTCAAAACCCAGTGGCGATTCTACGACAAAACCAAGCCCTAAGACACATCCATAAAAACCAGATGACATGAACCTATTTTGGATTTTATGGGGCATTGATGCCCTGATTGCCTTGATCGCTTTGTACTTCTTTTTCATCGGCCTTGTAGATGGATCGGTATCCTCTTTCAATATTGGGATTTGGGGCCTTTTGTTGATTGGCCTGGCCGTGATAGTATTTGGCAGTTTATGGCTAAAGTCGGTCAACCAGTTAGGGTTGGCAAAAGGATTGCTCAGCATTCTGGCCATTCCGGGCATACTGTACGCTTTGTTCATTTTAATGATCCTCATTGGCAACCCGCGCTGGAACTAGTGCTTTTTGCCATGAAGGTGTCCGCATTTGAACAAAAACCTGTTCGAATGCGGACACTGTTTTGATGTTTTTATTTTTCAAAAAGCTGCAAATCAAAGCTTTCAAAAACTGGCACTTTTTTAGCTTATTTAGGTTAATAAGCAAGCACAATCCTATCCTATGTTGCAGAACTATCTGAAAATCACCTGGCGCAACCTTCGCCGCAACCGTGTCTACGCCTTACTCAATGTAGTGGGATTAAGCCTGGGCATCGGCTGTGGGCTTTTGGTGTTTTGGTTTATCCGTTTTCACACCACCCACGATGCTTTCCATAAGGACATCGACCGAGTATATCAAGTGACTACCGAGTTTCATTTTGATGGCACCAACTACTCGCGAGGGGTGCCACCACCTACCTGGAAAGCGGTGCGGGACGAAACTTCAGCTACTGCAGCCACCATTTGTATCGAAGGGTACGACAAACTCATGGCACTGATTGATGCCAATGGACGACCCGTCAAAAAATTCAAGGAAGGCAATGGCCCCAAGCTGGCTTATGTCGCCCCATCCTACTTCAAGGTTTTTGATTACCAGTGGCAGGTGGGCTCTGCTAAATCCCTGGCCAAGCCGAATACCTTGGTCATCAGCAAGAGGATGGCTGAGAAGTATTTTGGGGATGAAGACCCCATTGGTCGCATCATCAAGTTGGAAAATGAACTGAATCTAGAAGTGACCGGGATCGTCAATGATCCGCCGGACAATACCGAATTGCCGTATGAGTTTTTTGTCTCTTTCGCTACGCTAGAGAACAACAAAAAATTTATATATGGCGGTCCACCATTGGATACCTGGAGTGGGGTCAATTCCAATACCTACTGTTTTGCATTGTTGCCACCAGGGATGACGGAGGCGCGTTTTCAAAAAGAAATTGACGCCATTAACAAAAAATACCACGGGAACGACTATAAATCTTATGGGCACCCGGTTATCAAATTTCGTGAAATCCACCATTCCGAGCGCTACTACGGGCCAGTGCCTTACAAGTGGATTTACATCATGGCGACCATTGGGATTTTCCTCATTGCTACGGCTTGTTTCAATTTCATCAACATGGCCACTGCACAAGCCATGCGTCGGGCCAAAGAGGTGGGTATTCGCAAGGCAGTTGGTGGGCAAAGAGGGCAAGTGTTTTTTCAATTTATCGCTGAAACCGGCGTGATCACCGCAGTGGCCTTGGTGCTAGGTTTTGTGATGGCAGCAGCAGCCTTACCTTCCTTGAATAAGTGGCTGGATTTAGGCGGAGGCTGGCCCAGCCAGGTGAGTTGGAATGACACCATGTTGTGGGTGTTTGTCATCGGTTTGTTTTTGACGGTAGTCTTTTTGGCGGGGTCATATCCAGGTTTGATTCTGGCGGGATTTCGTCCGGTAGTAGCCCTCAAGGGAGGAATCAGTCAACAACAGGCGGGAGGTTTGAACATTCGCCGCAGCTTGATCGTGGTGCAGTTTGTACTCATTCAATTGTTGGTGATTTGTACTTTGGTCATCAATGGCCAGGTTGACTTTATGATGAACAAATCGGTGGGTTACGAAACCAAAGGAATCGCCGAAATCTCCATTCCCAGCCCAGAAAAAATCAATCAAAGCACTTTCCGGGAACGCTTGTTGAGCATCCCCGGAGTGAAGGACGCGACTTTTAACCTTTTTTCGCCAACGACAAACTCCTCCAATACCACCAATTTCCGTTTTGACACCCGTCAAAAGGATGAAATCTGGCAAATCAGTACCAAAAATGCCGATGACCACTACGTCGGCACCTATGGTTTGACCTTGATCGCCGGAAGAAACATCCCACCAAGTGACACGATCGAAGGGTATTTGATCAACGAAAAAGTAGTAGAACGCCTGGGCGTGAAAAACCCGGAAGACATCATTGGCAAAAACCTGCGGGTTTGGGGAGTCGAAGCACCCATTTATGGGGTGTTGAAGAACTGGAACAATGCGTCCTTTGCCCAGGATATTGCGCCCATCGCCGTATTCACATACAAGGATATACACTATAGTTGTGGTTTGCGCTTGAGCAGCAACAACTTGCAAACGACCATGAAAGAAGTGGAAAAACTCTGGAATGGTTATTTTCCCGATCACTTGTACGAACAGTCTTTTCTGGATGAAAGCATCGCCCGCAATTACGAATTCGTGCGGACCATGCTGCGCCTGGTGCAGATTTTCTCACTCATCGCCATTTTTATCGGCTGTTTGGGACTGTACGGTTTGGTCAGATTTATGGCTGCTCAAAAAACCAAAGAAATTGGGGTGCGGAAGGTATTGGGGGCCAATTTGGCGCAAATTTTGAGCCTTTTTGGCAAAGAAATTTCCATTCTGGTTGGCATTGCCTTCTTGGTGGCAGCACCCCTGGGCTGGTATTTGATGAACGCCTGGTTGCAGGATTATACATATCGGATTCCAATTGGGTTTGGTACGCTGGTTTTTGCGGTGTTTATTACTTTGGGCGTGGCACTGCTTACGTCGAGTTATGAATCGATTAAGGCGGCGTTGGTGAATCCGGCGAAGTCTTTGAAGTCGGAGTGACGTTGACTCAAAAAAACATCACCAAGGAAAAACGTAAAGCGACACAATTAGCACAAAGGACACTAAGAAAAGCACAAAGGGCACAAAGGTGAGACTTTGACAAAGCAATATGCTCGAGTTTTGATGTTTATCGAACCTCATTTTGAGCAAAAAAAACTTGTCAACGTCATAGCTTTGTGCCCTTTGTGCTTTTCTTAGTGTCCTTTGTGCTAATTGTGTCGCTTTGGGTATTTTTGAAAAAAATTGAGGCAATTAACGCTTTATCAACGATTCTCCTCCCGACCAGGCACTGCTTCCTCTTGCGCCACCTTATTTTCCACCACAAACCACGATGCCACATAAGCAGTAAACGTCCCAAACAACCCCACTCCCGCTGTCATCAGAATCGCCGCAATAACTCGCCCTTCGGTAGTGACCGGAAATTTGTCGCCGTACCCAACCGTAGTGATGGTTACGTAAGCCCACCAAATGGCATCCTCCGCAGTTTTGATGTTGCTGTTGGGGTCGGTTTCGACTTGTAAAATGGCGATGGCCGAAAAAATGACCAGTAGGATGGCGGTCAATGAAGCAGAGGTTAGGGCACCTTTTGCTTTGTCCTTGAACACATAATGAAACAGGTTGTGAATCGAACGAAAAGCCCTGACTACCCGCAACAAACGGACGAGCCGCAACAAGCGCCCAGCTCGCAAGGCATCGACCATCGGAATGCTGGAAATGAGGTCGATCCAACCCCAACGCATGAATTGCCACTTGTTTTCGGCCTTGGCAAAACGAATACAAAACTCAATAAAAAAGACAACACAAATGACATTGTCGAAATACTGGAGTAGGGTAGAGGTCTCCGGGGGCAATTCGTAGGCGGTATCGATGATGAGTGCACCCAGGATGTAAATGGAAAGAAAAATTACAATGATGTTCAGGATGCCCAGCTTGTGTTCTGCGGAGTGTGTAGCCATTACCTTCGGTTTTAGGATTTGAGGGGTATATACGAAGAAATGGGGCTGGGGGTTACAAGATGCCAAAGATTACATGATCTTGAGTTACGAGTTAAGAATACATGACTTACGAGTTTAGAAGTGAGCTACCGCAGCGACGTGGATCAGGACTGTGTCTAAGTCGCTGCGGTAGCTCACTTCTAAACTCGTAAGTCATGTACTCGGAACTCTTAACTCAAAAAAAGAAAATTAGCAATTGCTTAATAATCAAATCACCTCAAATCTAATGAAGATGCTCCTTGCAACCCCTGCATAAACTACAATCTCCGCAGTCTAAAATAATACACGCCACCCCGCACATTGGCCCGCAAATTGAGCCGTTCCCAACTCAAGTTATTGACCCCGCAGAGGTAAGTCATGGCCGGGCGACCCCGATCAAAGAAATCCATGTCGAGGAAAAATTCGACATCATTTTCGTCATCATAATTGGCTCGGTCGAGGACAAGCTCCCAATAACCGGGATACACGATGCGATCGAGACGATCGTCGTAAGAGGCACTGTAATCGCGGTAAAATTCGATGATGTCGCCAACAAATTCGGCATCGCGGTTTTCGCGAAACAAATCCCCGTTTTCCTTGAACGAAGCACTTTCAAAAATCCAGGCACCGTAGAGCCGATCCTCCTTGCGTTCCAAACGGAATTCGTCGGTACAGGAGCTGGCCAGGATGATAAAAGCAACATAAGTGAAGAGCTTGAATGTAAATTTCATGAGCATTTATTTAGATCATTTAGATTTTTTCGTGCCAAAACACCTTTCAATGATAAACAATCTATCGACTCCCCCCTACGCCCATAACTTACTTTAACCCTCTGCTTGAAAACTTTAACTAGCGTTAAACTGATGTTAATGGATTAGAAAAGGTTCTTTTTCTCAAAATTTCCTATTTTCGCTCTAACGACGGCCTAGAAATTGAACCTAAAAACTGCTACAACTTACTATGAGACTAAAATTCTACCTAACCATGTACTGGGGGGCCGTTGTCTATTGTTGGTTAATATTGAGTGCGACCATCAGCACTCCACTCCTTGCCCAACAAATTCCCCTCAATGACTGCTCCAACCTTGGCTTTGAAAAAGGCACTTTTGAAGGTTGGCGAGGGGAATATGGCACCGTCAAAGATCCCACTTTTGGAAATCGACCCAAAGAAGAAGACGTCAAAGTTGGATTGATTCCACAGCGCCACACCATTGTGCGCAGAGACATGGGCAACGATTTTTTGGTCAAAATTGAGGCATTGCCCTTTGTTTCAATTGGCAATTATGCAGCCCGCCTGGGCAACTCCCGCAATGGCAAAGAATTTGAACGCCTGATCACCTCCTTTCGGGTGACGCAAGAAAACTCCCTCTTCGTATACAAGTTTGCGGTGGTGATGGAAGATCCTGATCACAGACCCAAGCAACAACCCCGCTTTACCGTAGAAGTACTCAACCAGCGCAATGTGCGCACGCCCTGCGGCTTGTATGAGGTGGCCGCCGCCGAAAACATACCTGGGTTTAAAAACCAAAATTTAATGCGCATCCGCAACTGGACGGCTGCCGCCATCGACCTGCGCGATTACATCGGACAAGTGATTACCTTGCGTTTTACGGTGAATGATTGCACCGAAGGTTTACATTTTGGTTACGCTTACCTGGACGCTGAGTGCCTGAGTGCCAAAATTTATCCTTCCTACTTTTGTCCGGGTTTGGATACAACAATTACCCTGACTGCACCAGAAGGGTTCTCCTCCTATCGTTGGAGCACCGGGCAAACGACCCGTAGCATCAACCTGAACAAACCGCAGGCGGGGAGCAAGGTTTTTTTGACCGTAAAGCCATTCAACAGTTTGGCCGAAGATTGCCAGTTTACCTTTGAATTTGAAATCCCGGAACGTTTCACCCGTGACCTGTTGGCTCAGGATACCGTGAAGTTTTGTGGCAACAAACCCCAAATCGTCACCCCCATCGACGACAATTTTGAAACCTTCGTCTGGCGATTGGGCAAAAACGGCCCCATTGTTTCCAATGAAAAACAAGTCCAACTCACCCAGTCGGGCACCTATTTCCTCGAAGCTCGCGACCGCTCCTGTGTGTTCCAGGATTCGGTGCAATCCCGCACTTTCCCCGAGCCGAGGGTGACCGCTCAACTCGATCCGCCCAAGTGTGATGGCACCCCTACCGGGCGCATCAGCCTGCAAGGGGGTAGTTCCCTGCAATACGCCTGGAGTACCGGCGATTCGGCGGCCAGCATCAGCCAATTGGCGGGCGGAAATTATTTTGTCACCGTCACCGATCCGGGACTGGGCTGTACCTTTGAGCGCAGTTTTGACCTGCCTTCCGCACCCGCTTTCCAGGCCTCGGCACTGACTTTGGCCCAGCCCTGCGGGGAACTACAAGCTGGCCGCGCACAAATCAACATCCAGGGGGGCACTGCGCCCTATACCGTGCGCTGGAGCAG
>JAIXOO010000374.1 GCA_027486765.1 Saprospiraceae bacterium | reverse complement strand
TACAACACGGAAATATGCGTACTTGACACGCCCACATCGTAAAGATAAAGTAGTAGCACGAAAGCGCCAAGCATCTGGAATTTTTAATTTTATCAACTTGACAGTGAATAGATTGCTCATTGATAGGCAGCTCCAAGGCTTTTGAAACAATACAAAATGCGAAGTACGTAATATCTGAAAGCCCTCTTCCGGACAATACAAAATGCGCACTATGTTACGAATCTTTTTTGTCCAGCATAAGGACTTGCTCGCCGATGATTTCGGTCACATAGCGCTTAATCCCCTGCTTATCCTCGAAAGCACGAGTTTTGTTTTTGCCCTCTATGTAGATTGTACTGCCTTTGTGGAGGTATTTCTCGGCCAATTCGGCTAAGCCACGCCACAGCACGATGCTGTGCCAATCAGTCAACGTATGGATTTGCCCTTTGTCGTCCTTGAAGCTTTCGGTAGTGGCTAAGGAGAACTTGGCCACTTTGATGTTTTTGTCTAAAGTTTGCACTTCGGGGTCTTTGCCCAGGTTGCCAATCAGCATAACTTTGTTTAATCCTTTCATTTGATGATAGATTGTAATGGTGTTTATAACTTATCCAAGGGACTTTTAATGTTTTTGATGGTTTGTTGGCTTACGTGGGTGTACCGCAAGGTGGTTTTGAGATCGTTATGCCCGAGTAGCTCCTGAATGAAGCTAATGTCCGTTCCAGCTTCAAGTAAGTGGGTGGCAAAGCTGTGTCTTAAGCCATGTATTCCCACGTTTTTATTAATTTTTGCTTTTTTGAGCGCGTCGGCAAATACTTTTTGGGCGCTGCGTACGCTGTATTGATCGCCATATTGCCCTTCAAACAGGTACTTTTTTGGCTTGTATTCCACAAAATAAGCCCTTAGCTGTTCCAAAATACTTTCGGGAAGGTTGGCATAGCGGTCTTTTTTGCCCTTTGCCCTTTCGATAAAAACTTGCAAGTTTTTGCTATCGATGTCGGTGATTTTAAGGTTTACAATTTCACTGACCCGTAATCCCATCCCGTAGCAGAGTTTCAGCATGGTATTGTGCTTGAGATTGGTCGTCACCTCAAACAGTTTTTTGATGTCTTTGGCATTGATGACTTTGGGTAAAATGGAGGGCTTTTTTGGTCGTGGAATCTCAAAAAAGAATTTTTCTCTTTTCAAGATCTGTTCGAAATAAAATTTCACCGCATTAATCCGGCTATGCAGGGTGTTTTCTGAAAGTTTCAAAGTATTGGTACAGTACAAAAAATAACTTCTTAGCCTGTTCGAATCCAGCTCGTTCACGGCTTTATCTTTCAGGATGCAGAGCAACTGGGCAAATTCGTTGCGGTAGGTATTTATCGTATTGAGGCTGTATGCTTTCAGTTGCAAGGTCTCGATGTACAATTGCAGCGCAGGGTGGTTGACGGGATGAATGTGCAGTAAGGCTTCTTTTCCAATTGGGGTCTTAGGAGGCAAGCCGAATTTCTCGCGGTATTGAGCGTTATCCAGCACATACCAAGCCTTTTGGGATTGACTCCATTGTACCCCAATGAGTTTTTTTACCCGCTCAACGAGCGCTGCGTCATACTCAAAATGTATGAAGATGACTTCCTTGCCGTGATGCGTAGTAGGTATGTATTTTACAGCATTACCTTTCATTTTATCATCTTACTGTTCAGGAATAGAGATGGTGACGACTATTTTTCAGGGTTGTAAGATAAAATAATTTTTAAAATTTAAAAAAATAAAACAAAAAATTATATTTCTTTAGAATTCATCAACGCTGACTATTAACCATCTCATGGCGAAATGTGCGGCCATCGCCCTGCCTTTCCTCCACCAAACTCACTCCTCCTCACCCAAACAAATCATCAATCAACAGCTGATTGGTAACCGCCATCAAATAATGCTCATTCTTTTTTACCCCAAAAACGCTGAGCATGGTGATGAATACATTTTTCTTTGAGCGGGTCTGCTCCTTAAAAACGGCTGCTTTGTCCAACAACTGTCGGGCGTAAGCTTCCGATACTTCATATTCCGTGTTGTGAAACTTCACTTCTAAAACATTCACACAATTATCGGCGCGGTCAATGATCAGATCTATTTGTAAGCCTTGCTGCCCATCCTTGCCTTTCGCAACGTAGGAATAAGCATTGGTGATGACGCCGCTGATGCCCAATGCTTTTTTTAGCTGATCGATATGCTTGAAACACAGATTCTCAAAGGCATAACCCGACCAAATTTTGAATCCTGGGCTTTCCGTAATTTGAGCCCAACTGCTTTTGGCTTTGCCATCTTTGATGAATTTGAAATAGAACAGAGAGTATTCGTCGATCAAGCGATACAAGCAGTTTTCTTTCTTCTTGTTAATCGGGTAAATCGGCATGATAAAGCCACATTGTGTCAATTCTTCCAAAACCGTTGTCAATCCACCTCCGCCTTTTAGGCCTGCTATTTCGATGATTTCATTACGGGTCAGGCCTTTATTTTTGGTCGAAAGGGCTTCCACTATTTTCTCGTGAAATGTATTGTTTTTAAACAGCGCGGCATATAAATTTTGAAATTCATTTTTCAAAATCGCCTGTTTGTGATAAAACAACTGGTCAAGTATTTGCGCCACACTATCCCCCGCTTTGATGTCTTTCAAGTAAAAAGGCACGCCACCTACGCACATGTAAATTTGGGCAATGTCCTTCAAGCTCAATTTGACGTTTTTGAGCTCAAAAAAGGCTTTGGTCTCGCCCAAAGTAAAAGGCATCAGTTGGATACGGTGGGTCAATCGATTGTGTAGTCCGCCTCTGCTATTGATGACCTTGTCTATGATCCAGGAAGCCGCCGAGCCACAAATCACTAAAATGATATCGCTGCGTTTGGTGCAGTATTGGTTCCAAAAATTGTCCAATGCAGCTAAAAAACCCGAGCGCAGCGTTTCGAACCAAGGGATTTCATCCAAAAATATAACTTTCTTCGTGCCTTGCTTTTGGGTGTTCAAATAAGCACGCAGTTGGAAAAAAGCCTCTAGCCAGGTTTTTGGGGGTAGTGGAGGCTGTGATTGCGGGTTTATTTCATTCAGGGTGCGCCAAAAATTTTCTAATTGTTGTTCCATACTTTCTGCAAGTACCCCACTGCACTCGAATACCATCTCGTTTTCATAGACTTGCCGCACCAGATACGTCTTACCTATCCTCCTTCTGCCATAAACAGCGACAAAGGAGGACTCATCTTTTTCGATCAGGCTTTGTAACAGTGCGATTTCCTCTTGTCTGCCTGCGATTTTCATTGGTTCATTGCGTATTATTTTGCCAAATTTAGGTGAAAAATACTAGATTTGGCAAGCTTCAATTTTATAGTCTGCCAAATCTAAGTTATTTTCATCAATTTGGCAAGGTATAAAATTGAAATCTGCCAAATCTTGGCTATGATCTTGCCTGTGTTTTTGAAATGATTTGAAATCAGCACTTTTGGCATGGAGCACAATAAGCAGAGCCTGGGATTGGTTGAAAAAATCTTGACGCTGGATGATTTGTTTTGAGGGGCAATACTCTTCTTTTCATTGGGTTGTCCGTAAGAAAAAAACTGCTGTTGTGCGTTCGTATTTTTCAAAATTGCTTTTCAAAAGTCTTTCCGTTAAACTTAAATATATTTCCATCTGCCATTCCAAAAAGCAAACTGTTATGATTGTCTTTATAAATTGTCCAAATCATTGGGGACGAAAGTTTGTTGTCGATAATATAGTTTGTAACATTCTTACCGTCATATTTCCAAGCTCCTGTATCTCTATCTCCAAACCAAATATTGCCTTCTGAATCTTCTTCAATAGCAAAGACGTGTTCAAGTGTACCTGGTTGTGATTTATCTCCTCTTCTTGTACTTGTTGGATGAATTAAATTATTCTTTTCAGAAAAATTAGTGATAGAGTCTCCCTCCTTTAGTAATACTCCAATCCCGTTATTTCCTAGCCAAATTCGCCCTTTTGAATCTGCTAATACACTTCTTATATGTAAAAGCTCATTATCTTTAAGTTTTAAATCTTTATGGTCAAAGATACTCACCATTTTGCCATCATAGTTAAATAGTGCTGCATAAGTCGCAATCCAAACTTTACCGTCTTTATCTTTTGATATATCAGTTACACCATAAGTATTATCAGGGTTTTTATTTTTGGGTTTTGGGAAAATTAAATAGTTCATATTCATTCCGTCAAAACGATTTATTCCGTCTTCTTCACCCGCATAAAACCATAAGTCCCCATTGGTATCATTCCATTCATATCTTGGGGCATTAAAATTTGATGAATAAGTGGCAAACTTTCCTTTGTCATATACACTTACTCCTTTTGCAGTTCCAACCCAAATTTTTCCATTCTTGTCTTCTTGGATTGAACGGATTTGATTGTTGGATAAACCTTCATTAGTTGTAAAGTATTCAAATGATTTTCCATTATAATAGCTTACGCCGTCATTATGGCTTCCAAACCAATAATTGCCTTTATGGTCTTGAAGAATTGCACGTATTCCGGAAGTAAACTTTAAGGTGTCGGTTTTTGAAGTCGCTACCAATTCAGCATTCTTAGTCTCTTTTTTTGTTGATTTCTTCTCAACGCAAGAAAAGTTTAGGGTCAATATGAGTATTAGGTAAATCAATTTTAATTTTTTGTCCATTTCGGGTTTTTCTAATATGCCGCACAACACGGAAATATGCGCACTTGTCGCGTCCGCCTGATAAAGATAAACCAATAGCACAAAATCTCCAAGTATCTGCGATTTTTAGTTTTATAAATCTGATAATGAATGGGTTGATTTAGAACGTGCCGCTTCTTGACTTTAATAACAATACAAAATATGGAGTACGCATTATTTTAGTCGATCCTGACTTTCTCAGGGCCGACTAGCGAATAATGAGGAAATCTGCTAATGAGGTAATATCAATGGCACAATGACCACCGTACAATGGGTGCCAACTAGTTTTTACTCCTTTTGAAATAGCGACATTAGCAAGGGCTTCAGTGCCTTCAAAATTACCATATTTGTCATATAAACCACAAGATAAGTACAACTCTGGATAATGAACATTGGCTCTCTTTATTAAATGAATAGGAGAAATTTCTTTCCATTCTTTCTCATTTGAGGCATAAGTTCTTGCTATTTTGTATATTCCTAATGCTATTTTAGGATCTGCACCAGTTCGTTTTATCGCTGCTTTTATTTCATTGAAATCTGAAAATGGAGAATCCAAATACACACCAGGGCAAAGTGAAGCCACTCTTGAAAACAATTCAGGGTGACTAAGTCCCAAGATTAAAACATTTAGCCCACCCATGGATTCACCTAGTAAAATTCTATTTTTTGGTTTGCCTATTTTGGATTCGATTAGCGGCAAATTAGACACAAAGTCATCCATTAAACCACTTTCAACTCTAGAATTCTTTGGGGTCAATAGCCATTCAGGTCCATAGGAAACCAGCACAACAGTAGGTGGTTTTGCATTCGATTTTTGCCAATATGACTGAATTAATGATGTATAATAGGTGTCATCATTCCAGATGGTATGATCTAAATTTCTTCCATGAAAATGGTAAATGATATCTTGATTAACACCTGTGCTTGCGCTGTATATTGCAAAACTCAACTTCCCTTTTTTGAAATTTACGGATTTTGATGGTACAAAACTTACTCTTTGAACTCCATAAGGCCTGGTTAATTTTCCCCAAATCAAATAAAGGCTCAATAACAGGAATAGAAAAATGCCAAAGGCAATTATTTTTTTAATAGAAATATTGATTGATTTCATGATTTGTTTGGTTTAGGTAGGCACAATAGTTTCTTCTCCATATAGTTCTGGATATTTTGCCCGCGAAAGGCAACAAACACTTTTCTCCAATGATTTGTCAATTGTTTTTGCCCAACCTAAATTGTCAAATTGCTTTTCTAATTGGATACAAACATTGAAGTCATCTTCAGTTACTTCGTAACGATTGTCGTCTCGTGTACCCGATATCGTTATGTGAATGGAATGGTCCTGAACCCAAATAAACGCCTTGTGTCCAAAAATCATTGAATGTCCAGGCTGTTCTAAGTCAGTGAATTGTTTTATCTCATGTTTAAATTTATTGTATTCGTCAGCTGGATAAGGTTGTCCGATTGCAGGTCTTGGAAAGTCTTCAGGAATTGTGTTTAAAGTCAAGCCAAGTTGTCCAACTTTTTTGATCAGGTCTTGTCGGTCTGTAAATGAAAAGGCGACTTGAAATTCGTCACCATCGTTAGCGTGTCCGCCCCAAGCCCGTTTAAAATAGAAATAGCGCAATTGTCTCAACCACGCTCTGATTGTACTTTGAGCGTGTCGTTCGAATAACCAATTGTCAGATAGTTTTTCTATTTGCATTGTGCGGTCTTACTGTTGTGCCTAATGCGCTGCGGCTTTGCGAAGTTCCGGAAAAGAATTGAACGTAGCGAGGGTTTTTTTTCGGAATTTTGCAAAACCGGTGTTCACCTTTGTCTGTTGTTGCAAATGTTGTTTGTTAGTTCATTGCTAGCTATCATTTCTATTCCGAATAATTAATAAATTTTTTTCCATCGAAAAGATAGAGCCCCGTTTGTCTCGTACCCACCCAAATATTTCCAGTTTTATCTTCCGAAATTGCCCAAATCCAAGGATTGATTAGGCCATCTTGAAAACTGGTGAACGATTTTCCATCGTAACGGGAAAGGCCACCATCACCACCAAGCCAAATGATTCCTTTTTTATCTTCAATGATTTTAGCCACTAAACCATTACCTGATAAACCATCGCTTTTTGTAAAACTGGTAAATGTTTTTCCATCATAACGGTAGGCTCCGGCCCAATTGCTGAACCAAATATTCCCGTTTTTGTCTTGCATTTGTGGCCAAGCCCAATTGTGCCTTACGATTCTATCCTTTTCGAATCTAACCGACTCGTTTACAATCGTAAGTTCTGGTAGTTTAAAGTTGGTTATAGATTGACCATCATACCGATACACACCTTGGTTGGTTCGTCCACCCAACCAAATGTTACCGGCTTTATCTTCTAAAATACGTTCCACCTTATCGTTACTGCCTAAAAAGCTATTTGCGGCCTCATCAATGACAAACAGCGTAAAGGATTTGCCATCGTAGGTATAAACTCCATCAATGGTCACGAACCATAGTTTTCCACTTTTTGCTTGCAGCATACTGTATACCCAATGCGAGTTGCGGTGGTATTGATTCTTGTTGGGAGGTAGGTCTGGTGGTAAAGGAATCTGGATTTTGGTAAATGGTTTACCACCTGTCCTGATGTGAGCCGAAGGGTCGTAAAGACAAAGCCCCGCATAAGTACTTATCCAAATTTTGCCATCCTTATCTTCCAAAAGACAAGAAATATTGTTACTGTTTAGCCCATCTGCCTCTAAAAACTGGGTAAACGTTTTTCCGTCATACTTATAAAGCCCATTGTCTGAGGTTCCAAACCAAAGGTTACCGGTTTTGTCCTGCAGGCCACATTGAACATTGCCATTTCCTAGGTTTTTTCCAAGTTTTGGATGTTCCTTTTCTTTTGCGAGGCCTGGTTTGTTCTGTCCTCCACAGGAAGTGCAAAAAATAAATATAAAAATCAAACCAGCTATGTATTTCATCATTGCGTCATTTTTAGCATCAATTCCAACAAAGCTACAAGTCTTTGTGCCCGGCTTTAGTAAGACGCTTGTAAAAAGATGTAAACGGAATGTAAAATTGCCGGTTATTTGGTGATAGCCACATATTTAACCCCGGAATCCTCCACCATTTCCCACCTTGCTCTAATTTTATGCTCTCCCCACATCTTTTCTCCCCCCTGCTTGTTTATGTTTGCACACAAATTCAATCTGTATGTTCACCGGCATCATCGAATCATTGGGCGAAGTCAAAC
Source organism: Saprospiraceae bacterium (assembly GCA_027486765.1). Taxonomy (GTDB): domain Bacteria; phylum Bacteroidota; class Bacteroidia; order Chitinophagales; family Saprospiraceae; genus Haliscomenobacter. The sequence continues at coordinate 9,259 of JAIXOO010000374.1, read as the reverse complement.
AAATCCGCCAGGAAGGCAGCAATGTGCATTTCAGCATCGCCTCGGGCATTTCTTCCGAACTTAAAATTGACCAAAGCGTATCCCACAATGGGGTCTGCCTCACGGTGGTGAATGTACAAGACAACATTCACACCGTTACGGCCATCGAAGAGACCTTAAAACGCAGCAACCTGGGGCAATGGCAAGTGGGCAGCCTGGTCAATCTGGAACGGGCGATGTTGTCCAATGGTCGCCTGGATGGGCACATTGTGCAAGGCCACGTAGATGGCACCGGTATGTGTACCAAAGTGGACGATCGCGATGGCAGTTGGAATTTTCATTTCCGCTATATACCGACCGAGGAGCATTTGCTGGTGGACAAGGGTTCAGTTTGTATCAATGGCGTGAGTTTGACGGTGGTAAGTCCAGTGGATGATCTGTTTTCGGTGTCAATCATTCCTTATACGTATGCACATACCACCTTTCAGTCGATCAAAGAAGGGGACTTGGTGAATCTGGAGTTTGATGTGATTGGGAAGTACATTGCGCGGTATGCGCAGTTGTATTTTAAGGCGATGCCAGCTTAGTTATTTGTTTTGTCTGATAAATGCCTCAAAATCATTTTTGCTTTGAAAAAACTTTATTGCTCATAAACATTCAAATCTTCGATTGGAAATTCTGGAAATGGCGCATCACCTTTGAATGATTGAGCAGCTAAATATCGCTCAGAATGTTCTTGCACTTCATTTTTGCCAAAGATATTAGTTTCAACTACTGTATACTTAGCATGGGCTCCCATTTGATTGTCTGTAATCTGTTGTGACAATAGAATGATAATTTCTAACTCTTGATTGATGAACTCTTCTGGTATTTGGATAGTCAATGCTTCAGAGGTTGGCTTTTGTATGGTTCTGATGGCTTGCATAATTTTTTTTTACAAAAATAATGAAAAAGTAGTTGCCATGCTTGGAAGAAGTGAAGCGTTCCTTCCCTTTCTCCTTCTATTTAAACATCCTCGAAAGTTAATGACATTGCTTGCAATGTAATAGACTCTAGAGTCAAGACAATGGTCCGGTCTTGAAACTCCACCGTTTGTTCCTCCATGCTAAAATTGACCCAAGCCGCAAGATGTTCTTTTTGGGCATTTTCAAGTAACAACAACTCTACCTCTAGGGGAAAACTTGAAAGCGTATCCAAAATTTTTATCGGCTTAAAATGGGCAATTTGTTGCAGGTATTGTAGCAACAGTGTTTGTTCTAAATCTGCAGCCAACATACCCTTTTCCCCTATCGCTTCAAAATAACTCAGGGCCGCACAAGGCGCCAGGTACTTGATACTCAGCAAAGTCCAGGCCGCCGTCAAAAGGCTGTGTTGACGAGGGTCAATGGCATCTGCCGGGTTGGGATTAGAGCGCGTGCGCAAGGTGATCGGAGCGACATGAATAGCTTTCCCGGGGGCAAAACTTTGGGCAGTCCGCACAACATCCCGCTGGGCACTCAGGTTTTCGATAATCGTGCGGGTATCGAAAGCATGCACCTGGGGATTGGGTGAAAACTGCAAAAAATCAAAAGCAGTTGTTGGAGGGCGATTGCGATTGAGTTGGGTAAAATAGCCGTCGGTGCCAAAACCGATCGGGATGTGGGGAAAGTGAGCTTTCAATGCCGCGTAGGCGGCCTCCATCAAGTCTGCCGCAGGTACCGGATCAGTTGCAGATAGGATACAAAGCTGTTGAATTTGGTCGGCAAGGGGTTCCAATACCTGGATCAGTGGGGGAAGATCCGCAGTTGACGTCAAGGCCACACTGAGTCCCAGTTTTTTGTTGCGCTGTATTGCAGTTTGCGCGGCGGCGGACAGTTTTTCTGTCCAATTGAGCTCATCCAGTTTCAACAACAAGTTCAAAAAATCCAGCGGCAATACGGGTGTATGAACCGTGATGTGAGGGTTCCAATCTGTTCCCAGCTTCGGAAATGTATAAGTCTGCTCCAATACTTTTATCTCCAGCTGCTCAGGTTCAATTGTAGCCTGGCCATTGGACTGAGCTTGCAGGATGAGTTTTTGCAACATCCTTTCGCCCTTTTGCACCTGGACTGGAATCGGAATCGACAGGGGAGTGCCATAAGTTTTGTAAGAACCGTCCGTCCAGTTGCGCTGGTCTTCCGTTTCAAAAACATCTCCCTCAAAATGCAGTTGTACCTGCAGTCGAGGAGCCGGGCTCCATTCCATGCCTTGCACCCCGATAAAAGGTTGATGGGGACTAATCAAGGTGGGAAAAGTGGAAGCTTCGCGACTGCCATCCGGGTGGATGATCGATACAGGTTTTCCCGCACAGGAGTCAATGGGATGCAACACACAAAGGCCGATACGGTTGCGCTGGAAATCACTGAGTGCTTCCCCGCGCATGGTCACACTCAAGCGGCCTTCGGCGTCACCTTGGAATAGATAATGTGCCTGGAAATCTACAGCTTCCAATTGGTAGCGGGCCGTGTATTCGATAGAGAAGGATTGGGCTTCGATCTGGAGTTTTTCACTAAGGATTTGCGCTGGTGCCGTGCGCCAGTATTGGTCGCGAATGGCCGGGTAAATCATGCGCAAGACTTCACAACTGCCAATGCGGAGATAGCGCAGTTTGCCCGCTTCGTACACACCTGTCCAGGGCCCCGCTCTGAATGCGGTTGTTGCAGGTAGGTCTTCATTTGTTCCAAAGTAGCCCATAGCGGTCTTGTTTTAGGGACGGAAATGAAATAAAGTTACAAAGTTGCCTTGGCTATTTTTTGATTTGGCAAGGCACGACGAAGGCGCATAGCAAGTCTACGCAACTGAGGAGTAACGCAGCAAAATCAAAAAAGAGTCGGGCAAATTGTAACTTTATTTTATTTCCGTCCCTTAGGGCGATAAAAAGATAAGTGTTCATTTTGCCCCACTACTTTGGTGCCTGATACCCTTTACTGCTGTCATCCAACAGCAGTACCCAATCCTGGCCATAGCCATTGCTGGGTGGGGTAAATGCTTTTTGTCCTACATTAGGCACCTTATCGGCCACTTTGGTTTCACCGTTGCGCGGATTGTACCAGGTGGCCTGGAGGGTTTTGCCACTGATTTTACCCAAGTTTACCGTGAAGGGTTTGCCTTGAGAAGAATAGACAAAAAGATAATCCTTGCCCCGAGTTGCCTGCACCCGATCGTGTTCAGCCCGGGCGCTGGTGATCAGGCTTTGGTCGGGAACGCGATCCAGCATGGGTCGGGATTCCATCAAGCGGCGTAAAAACTGCATTTGCCCAGCACCTGGAAGATCCATTGCTTCCTGCCAGGCAAAATGCGGGCCATTGACCGGCTCGCGGGTTTTATCGTACATCTGCCAGATGTCGTGACAACCATAAGTGTGGCCACAAGCTCCGGCAAACACATTTAGGTAAGCGTGTTTGCGCACATCGTAAGCGCTGGAAGTCCCCAGGTCTTTGGCATTGAAACAAACGGGGTGGTCTTCGTAAATGGTTTCCCCGTCCAATACGGGTTTGATGGGCGTCTTTTTGTAGGCGACCTGGATGCGATCCCAGACGTTGTTTTCGCGGCAATGCCCAGTTTGAAACATATTGAAATCCAGCCAGGCATCGTTGTGGAACCATTTGGAGGAACCAGCATCTTGCAGGTCATTGGGCTGCGGATGGAAGGTCATCAAAGCTTTGTCTGCGCCCCCTACCCCATCACTTACTCCGGCGGCCAGAGCGCGCCAAATTGCCAGGTCTGCCTCATTGCGGGGATTGCGGTCGCCGCCCATGATCCAGATGATGTTTTTGCGGTCTTTGTACCGTGCACCAATCCACTGGCCATAGATTTTAGCGTTTTCGGCATTAAAAACCTCTGGACCAGTGCCCCAACGGTCTTTGAACACCTTATCCCCCCAGGTGGGCAATAAGCCAATAAACAGGCCCAGTTCTGCCGCTTTATCCACGATAAAATCGACGTGTTTGAAATACGCGTCATTGGGGGTACTTGGGTCATTGTTCAGCAAGGGTTTGTCGCCGTACGGATTGGGCGTATTGAGGCCGTCTAATTCAGCTAGGGCCACAGCCTGAATCACGGTAAAACCTTTGGAGGCCCGATTGCTAAGGTATTGAGTGGCTTCTTCCCGGTTCAGGCGGTGGAACAATTCCCAGGCGGTGTCTCCCAGCCAAAAAAATGCCGAGCCATCGGCTTTGACGAGGTAACGTTGGTTGGGGCTGACTTTGAGGGGGCCTTGAGCGAAGGAAAACACGCTCCACAGCAGGATGATGATGCAGGTTGTAAAGCTGATAAGTGACTTAGCCATCGGTGGAATTTGATGCTAAGTTACAAAGTGGATTGCACCAAAAAGCGATTTGGGCAATTTTATCTTGATACTTTAAAGGAAAATGTAGAGACGCACGGCGGTGCGTCTTTGCGAGAGGATGGGCGCACAACTGAACACAATTACAGTTGTGCGCCAAAATGGGAGACGCACGGCCGTGCGTCTCTACATTTAACAATATCTTTCAAACGCCATTTTCAAATTCTCCGCAATGATCTCAGCAGAGCGGCCTTCGATGTGGTGTCTTTCCAGGAAGTGTACCAGTTTGCCATCTTTAAACAGAGCAATCGATGGAGATGATGGTGGGTAAGGCAGCAGGTATTCGCGGGCTTTAGCCGTAGCAGCCTGATCAACGCCTGCAAAAACAGTCACCAAGTTATCTGGTTTTTTTGCGCCTTGCAGTGCCATTTTTGCTCCCGGACGAGCATTTGCTGCTGCACAGCCACATACCGAGTTCACCACAATCATGGTGGTGCCGCTATCCTGATCCAATGCTTCAATAACTTGTTCTGGAGTAGCTAAGCTTTTGAACCCAAAGGCTGTCAGGTCCTGCGACATTGGCGCTACGATCTCGATTGGATACATATCGTGTCAGTTAAGTTGTTTTTTTGTAAAAAATCAATTCCGCTACAAAGGTAATGCTTTGTGCGGATTCGAAAGTATATACAATTGGAAGGAAGTTTTGGTTCATTAAACAGGGTTCCAAAGTTCCAGGGTTCCATAGTTCCAGGGTTGGCTGAACCCTGGAACTATGGAACCCTGGAACTTTGGAACCTATTTCCCTTTCCCTTGCAGCAGCACTAAAACCGTATAAAACAGGATTTTGAAATCCAGAGCGAGCGACATGTTTTCGATGTACAACAAATCGAATTTCAGGCGCTGGATCATTTGATCTACATTGGAAGCGTAACCGTATTTGACCTGTCCCCAGGAAGTGATGCCGGGGCGTACTTTGAGCAAGTGTTTGTAATGTGGGGCACGCGCCACAATCTGATCGATGTAAAACTGCCGCTCCGGGCGTGGACCTACCAAGGCCATTTCCCCACGCAGCACATTCCAAAACTGGGGCAGTTCGTCCAATCGGTATTTGCGCATGATGGCCCCCCAGGGCGTAACCCGGTTGTCGCCATCCTGCGACAATTGTGGCCCCTGATGCTCCGCATCGGTGTACATGGAGCGGAATTTAAAAATGAAAAAGGGTTTGCCATTGATGCCGATCCGCTCCTGAGCGTAAAAAATCGGGCCATGTGAAGACATTTTCACCCGTAAGGCGATATAGGCATAAAGCGGAGCAAAAACCAGCAAAAACAAAGAAGAAGCCACCAAATCAATCATCCGTTTGATGATGACTTGCCAGTTGGCCAATAGATCTTGCCGAATTTGAATCAGTACAGCGCCATATACGTGGTTCATTTTTACGGTGCCCAGCATAATGTCGTACATGTCCGGGATGATGTTGACTTGTACGGGCGGAGTAAATTCAAATAAGGTATTCAGGATTTCGCGGATGCGGTTGTGCTCGCTGGTTTCAATGGCGATGATCACCTCTTCTACGTTGCAATCCCGCACTACAGTTGGAATGGTGTTGACATACCCCAATCTGGGCAAATGTTTGTGCAAAGGGTTATTGCTTTCAACATTGGTGTCAATAAAACCCAATAATTTATAACCCAGGCTTTTTTGGCGGGTTTTTAAATCCTGATACAGCTCCAAAGCGCTGGCATTTCCACCAATGATTAGGGTATTGAAACTCACTATCCCCGCTTTCAGGCGTTTGCTGGCACGGGTCAACAGGATCATTCTTACCGTAGCGGTGATTAAAAAATGCAAGGTGAAAAGAGTAAAAAAGGAGGTGTAATAAGTGCGGTAGCTGATGATGACATCATCGAGAATGACCGCAAAAAACAGAAACACTGCCCCAAAAAAGCTCAAAAAAATTGTCCGCGCCAAAGTGGACAAGCGCGAAAGCAGATAAATGTCTTTGTACTGATCAAATACAGAATAGAACGCCACCCAGCCCGTAGGAATCAAAACGATGCCGTACCAAAAGTTTTCATCGGCCACTACGTCAGCTGGAAAAGTGCCACTTTCAATGAATACCTTGCGATAGCTGAAAAAAAGCGCCCAAACCAGCATGGCTGACAAAAAATCGGCAAACTTGTACACCAGAGTGTCCCACTTCCGGATGCGGGTAGTGGAGAGGTAGTCCACTTTAGAAATGGACGAGTTTGACGTTGTCAAGCCAGATTTTCGCGTTGGATCGATTGATTGTACCATCTGCGTTTTTGGGTATTTCTGTTTTTAGTATGATCTGGTATTCGTCCAATCTGCTGTCTGCAACTACCTGACTTAGGTTAAAATAAATTTTATTCCAGTTTTCACTGGCGTTAAACCCGGCAGCATACAGGATTTGCCCCCCTGCATTTAAGTTTCCAGCCTTGTAGGCAATTACACCTACGAGCAGCGGGACCTCCGCTTTGTAGTTGAGTTCCAAGTACACTGCTCTCCCTTTGGCGAGCAGGCCGGTGTAGGTATTGCGGGTAGCAAGCTCTACTGCCGGATATTGGGTACTGAGCTGGATAAGACCAGATCCACTGCCTTCAAAAGCTCCGTCGTTGGCAATGCTCATCCGGTTAGACTCATTGCCAGTGACCAAGGTTTGAAAAACGTGGGAATTGTTTTCAAAATTTTCCAACAAAGCAAACCGGATGCCACTACGGTAAGTGGCTTTGGGCCGAATGCTGTCTATTTCGTTGGCTTTGAGCACGATGTTGTACTCCAAAGCTTGAAAAAAAGGATAAATCTCCGGCGCAGTGCTGATGCCATTGTCTTTGATCCCGGCCTCCAGTTTGATTTTGCTGTTTCCGGTTTTGAGGATGGGAATTCTCGCAGGCAATGGATAGACCCCAAAAAATGCATCATCAACGCTCACCCATACCTCGGTTATTTTGGCCGAAGCGCTACCTTGGGTCCCCACTGCAGTTTGTACCTCGAAAGGAGCGACCCAGATGTAGGAAGGAATTTCCTCCTCTGGATTGATCAGATCACAGGAACTTGTGCTCAACCACAAAAAAAAGTAGGCTAGCAACCAAACCCAATTTCGGGCTGTAAAGTCAGGTTTTTTTCCCTGAGTACTCATTTTTTGAGGTTAAGGCTATGTGATCAAATGTTTACGCGCTTGTAAAGTATTTAGACCCTCCAGGGCCCCCGATCAATCTCCGCAATGATTTCATACGCCAATTTCAGCGCCTGGTACCCATCCTCAATACTCACTTTCGGCGTCGTTTGATGGACAATGCTCTCGGCAAAAGACTCCAGTTCCATTTTGATGGAATTGACCGATTCGATGGGTGGCATATCAATGTGCAGCATTTTTACACCCTGGGGAGTATGCCATTCCAGCAGATTTGCCTCTTGTGGCAAATTGGGGGCATCCTGGTCGTAGAGGCGCACCACCTGAGCATTTTTATCCAAAAAATCCAGGCTGATGTAGGCATCGCGTTGAAAGAAGCGCACTTTGCGCATTTGTTTCATCGAAATGCGACTGGCCGTGAGGTTGGCTACACAACCATTGGCAAACTCGATGCGCGCGTTCGCAATATCCGGCGTTTCGCTGACCACCGCAACTCCGTTGGCGCTTACTTTGGTCGGCACCGCGTCAACCATACTCAAAACAATGTCCAGGTCGTGGATCATCAAATCGAGTACCACCGATACATCCGTACCCCGTGGGTTGAAGGCAGCCAGGCGGTGGGCTTCGATGAACATGGGTTTGAGCGGCATGTCTTCCAGGGCCAAAAACGCCGGGTTGAAGCGTTCCACGTGCCCCACTTGTACCTGCACCCCCTTTTCCTTGCTCAAGCGGATCAGTTCCTCGGCTTCGGCAATCGTATGGGTGAGTGGTTTTTCGATAAAAACGTGTTTGCCAGCTTGAATGACCTTTAAGGCCAATTCGTAGTGGGTAGTCGTAGGGGTGACAATGTCCACCACGTCTACAGCCTGGATGAGCGCTTCTACCGAGTCAAACGCTTTGAGCTGGAATTGTTCGGCCACACTTTGAGCCATCTGGGGATTGGGATCGTAGAAACCAACCAGTTCATAGGTTTCCACCGCCAGTTGGATGCATTTTAAATGGATTTTACCCAAATGGCCTGTGCCGAGTACACCTATTGTTAGCATAGCGAATTATTTGAAATACATCAAAATGGCGCCGAAAAGCGTGATTAAAAAAATGAGTACCGTGGCCATCCGCATGGAGTACTGAATGTGGTTGACAAAAGCCCAAATGTGCTCCCGCATATGGGGGTAGCGGGAAATGACCTCCTCTTCCATTTTTTGCTTGTTAAACAAGTGGGCAGCGCCGAATTCAACCCGGTTTTGCACCAGAATTTTGTACACTTTGAACACTTTGACCCGAAAGTAGACATTCAAAAAAAGCATGGCGGCAAAAAGCGCCAAAACCAAGGCCAGCAAGACGGTAACCATTTGCTTCATTTTGGTGAAAGATAATGGGCGTAAAGGTAAGCTTTTTTGTTCTACCCGTTTTTTTCTACAACTACCGTTCGAGATGAAAATTGAAACCCTCAGATTTTTTGCATTCTACAGTGCGTTGTTTTGATTATTCGTAAAATAAGTTATCTTTGCCGAATGTGTATGCTGTAAATATACTGTTATTTAATTGATTTTCCCTCTTTATTTCGACCCTTTCTACTTGATGTACATTCTATTCGTTTCAGAACGCTGTTAAACCGCTTTGTTTTTTTGAATTGCTTTATTGCTTGACCTGAGCAGTAAGGCAGGAACACATATTTTTTATAACAAGATCAAAAATTTCATGAAAAAAACCGTTACTCCCTTGCTATGGAGTATGTCGGGCCTGGCTTTCTATGCCGCTTTGTTACAATTCTTTTTGTTCAAAGCTGACACGCCACCCGTACCTACCGCTCCCCTGATTGG
>JAIXOO010000462.1 GCA_027486765.1 Saprospiraceae bacterium | reverse complement strand
ATGATTGAACGCTGCCAAATGCGACGGGACAAATGTTTTTGCCTGGGCGAAGGGCAAAATTATGCTTTTTTGCAAAAGCTCAATGCACAACGGGGCTATTTTCAGGAAATTGTTCCACTGGCGCACCCCCGTTTCATCATGCAGTACAAACGTAAGTCTGTAGATTTATACGTGCAAAGCTATTTAACGTCACTTTGTGATCGCCAAGGGGCGACAAAAAAATAAGTGTTCATTTTGCCAAAGGATTAGATAAGAAGACGGTTCATTTCAAGTGTCTTAGCTAATTCTTTGGCCTAAAGAAAATGAACACTTATTTTTGCCCCACTACTAAGACATGTTAATTACTTCGCGCCCTTCACATATTGCTCATAGGTTTTGCCATTGTAATGGCCTTCCCCGACAAACTTCATTTCAGGCAGAATTTGTTCTGGCGTTTTGTAACCCGGAGAAATGGTCACCCGTTGGAATTTTTCATCCAGGTAAACAAAGGCAGGATAACCCAGTTGTCCATCCAGCAATGCATAAGCCAACTCGTGTACCCCTCTTGACCCACTGGCAATGTATTTGAACGTATGGTTGTCAAAAACGATGTTTTCTTTTTGTTCCGCATCGAACTTGACGGCATAAAAATGTTTGTTCATCAACTCCGCAACCTTAGGATCGGTAAAGGTTGAAGCATCCATCTTTTTGCACCAACCGCACCAATCGGTATAACAGTCGATGAAAATTTTCTTTTTTTCTTTTTTGTTGGCCTCAACCGCCTCTTGCCAGCTCATCCATTTGATGGCCACTGCCTTACCAGCCGATTGAGATGCCTGCTCACCTTTTTTGATGGGTGAAAAAGTATACATGGCCAGCGCTACACCAACCACTGAAAACACCCCAAACAAAACTTTTTTCATGTTTTAATCATTTAAGCGTTACCGATAATAACGAGTTCGGTGCGTTAATAGTTTAGAAGGTTGAGAGAGGTTGAGAAGGTTGAGGCTACCGCAGCAACTTTGACGATGTCCTTTGTCAAAGTTGCTGCGGTAGCCTCAACCTTCTTAACCTTCTCAACCTTCCTCAACCATTTTTTGATGTCTACAAATGTACAAAAAATAGTCCTGGCAATTGGTGGTTCCAGCGGAGCGATTTACGCCAAATTGCTGATGGACCGCCTCCAACAAATGCCCGAGCAATGGACTAAGGTAGGAGTGGTGATGAGTGGCAACGCCAAATTCAACTGGGAGTACGAGCTGGGCAATCGGGACTACGAGCAATACCCTTTCGATTTTTACGACAAAAACGACTTTATGGCGCCCTTTGCCTCGGGCTCAGCGCGTTATGGCACCATGATCGTTTGCCCCTGCTCGATGGGTTTATTGGGGCGGATCGCTACAGGGGTATCTAGCGATTTGAGCACCCGTGCTGCGGACGTAATCCTGAAAGAGCGCCGCAAACTCATCCTGGTGCTTCGGGAAACGCCCTACAGCTTGATTCACATCAACAACATGAAGGCCGTGACAGAAGCTGGAGGCATCATTTGCCCGGCTACACCTTCGTTTTATTCAAAGCCGGGCACGATAGAGGAGTTGGCGCTGACGGTGGTGGATCGGGTGCTGGATTTGGCGGGTTTTGATCCGCCGACGTATCGGTGGAGTGAGTGATCAATCATTTATTCCATTCCCAAACCCGCAAATCCGCACATTAATCAATATTTTTTACCTTTGTGCGTTCTTTTTCCCAGCTTCAATCAGTTAACCAAAAAACATGAAAAAGATCACGATTCTTAGCATCGTATTTTCCTTGTTCATCAGCGGCCTTTGGGCTCAAAATCAAATGAGTAAAATGGATTCTGTTAGTTACAACCTGGGTATCTTGATTGCCCAAAACCTCAAGCAGCAGGGTTTGGGCGACGTAAACCCTGCCCAATTGGCCAAAGGTGTGGCCGATGCCCTTGCTGGTGCCAGTGTAGATCTGGCCAAGTGTAATGAGTCGGTATCTGAATACATTCAGGCACAGCAAGCCAAGAAATTTGAAGGCAATGTTGCTGCGGGCAAGAAGTTTTTGGAAGAAAACAAACTACGTCCCGGAGTGGTTACGACTGCCAGTGGCCTGCAATACGAAGTGATGAAACCAGGCACCGGTGCCAAACCTACTGCTGCCGACAAAGTAACCGTGCACTACCATGGTACACTTTTGGATGGTTTTATCTTCGATAGCTCGGTGAACCGCGGCCAACCCGCTACCTTTGGTGTCACACAAGTGATCCAGGGCTGGGTAGAAGGCTTGCAATTGATGCCGCTGGGATCAAAATACAAGTTTTTTATCCCTTACAACCTGGGGTATGGTGAGCGTGGAGCTGGTGGCGACATTGGCCCGTTTGCAACTTTGATCTTCGAAGTTGAGTTGTTGAAAATTAACTAATGGTTCCAAAGCTCCAGGGTTCCAAAGTTCCAAGGTTAGCGGAACCCTGGAACCCTGGAACCCTGGAACCCTGGAACCTTTAGACATGCGCATCGACATCATCACCATTCAACCCGACCTCCTCGACAGCCCCTTCGCCCACTCGATCATGAAAAGAGCGCGGGACAAGGGAT
>JAIXOO010000249.1 GCA_027486765.1 Saprospiraceae bacterium | reverse complement strand
GGCGATGTGGATAAAACCACCTATGTTGTTTGTAAAATCAACAAGGTGGAGGAGTTGCAGGCTTTGGGAACTTTGAAGGAAGTGGGGCGGAAGAATGGGTTTGTGTTTTTTGAAAGAATTTTGGTTATTCAGTGACCTTTCCTTGATTTTGCTGATCAATGAAATAATGCCTCCAAAATTGAGCATAATTTAGCTTGGCATTAATTCGCTCACTATACCAATGTTTTATTGCTCCATTTGGAAGTGAATAGGTCAAGGCTATGCGCAACTTAGTCTTGAATTCCCCTTTTTGATATTTGGGAATTACAAATGACCAATAATGGTTGGGATAAAGGTCAACAGAATAATAACTGTTGCCACACCAGCTAGAAGGCATGTAAGTGATGTTTTTCCAGTTTTTATCCATGTATTTTGCCTCGGGATACATCGATGTAAAATACCCATCCTGAGTTTCAATCGAAATGGTATCTGGACTAAGATTGATCAGTTTAACCACCTGCAAAGCCTGGTTGGTATCACATCTTTCAATTAGAATATTCACTGTATTAGTCTTTAGGTTTTCTTTACCCTGTTTAAAAAGCTTTGCGGCATTTGGAGACTCCGCGCCGCCATTGGTATTCATATCTTTATGGGAACTTCCATGAAACCAGGGATAGTCCATAAACGCTTCTCCTCCACTGGGTTTATATTGGCCTTTGCCAGGTACATCCCATACTTTTATGGTGTTGTTTTTTGAGTTCCAAACTAGAATTAATGAAGGCCCCTTATAAATTTGCGCACTAAACAAGGCTAAGTCTCCAACTCGGCGAAGTGACCCATAATTTATGTCAATATTTTCTCTTGACATTTTAGTAGAAGCTTCCAACTGATTGAGAATGTCTTCTTGGGAAAACAATACCCGTCCAGATGTATCAATCCAACATATTTCCCCATTTTGATACTTACACAGCGCCTTGCCTTGAACAAAGGCTTTGCCACTTACCTGGTCAAAACAAATTTCCGAAAAAATAGGTTTTTGGATCTTCCTTCCATGGTTATCAACAATTACCCACTCTATGTCATATCCTCCATCCTCTTCAGAGGTGCGTTGTTGAAATAAAGCAAAGGCTTGATTTTGATAAAAAGGCACAATTTTTTCAACACTTACCGAATCCTGGAAAACCACCTCACCCTGGTAATTGAAAAATGCGACGCCGTTGCCAAAACGATTGAAGAGGCACCTGGAGGCATTTTTATTTTGCTCAGCTTTTATGTGGTATGCCCAAATGATGATTGAATCGGAGAATACAAATGGTAGTCGGGAATATTTATTGAGCGGAAAATCATCTTTAATCGCTGATTTACCCTGGGCATGATGAATCGTAAATTGTGAATAACCAGGCCTTTTTTGGTTCCAATTCTCGGTTAGGATAAGCCCTTTATTGAACATTAGGACTGATTCACCTTGCTCTAAAGGTGTACTTTTAAAAGTATTAATATCCAGGATATACCTATCATTAAAGCTACTTTTAGCTAGGATAAAAGCATCAGGATAAATTGTGATTGATTCAAAAGTAGTGTCTACAATAAGCTGATTTTGATAATTGATTATGCCTCGCTTGCCTGTTTGAGTTGTTACCACAATTTGCTTGCGAAAAGGCTGAAGCTGGCGATAATGGTGTTCAAACAAAATTTCTCCAGAGCGATTGATGATGTATGGCTTGGTTCGGAAATAAACCAAAGCGTAACCATTGTTGAACGAATAGCCTCTATCATAAATGGCTGGGATGGCAAATTTTCCAGTTTTGTCGATATAACCGAAATTATTTTTTAGCCTGACCGCAGCTAGACCTTCTGAAAAATTTTCAGCTTCATCGTATTTCGGAGGAATAATTCTAGCGCAATTTTCATCGAAAAAGCCCCAACGACCATTTTCTTGAAAGGGGAAAAGATACGATTGTGAAAACAAATTGCTGAGTTGGAGGATTAAAATCCCAATGAGTGTAATTCTTGGCATGGGTTTTAAAACTTAGATGAATGAATATCTGGTTTTGGTGTTTGATGCAAGTCAAAAAAGAATTACACAAATCCTCCGCTTATTTTTTCACCACCCCCTCCAGCACAAACCCACAAACCCCCATCCCCGCCTTCTCCAAACAAGCCCTCGAAACTTTATTTTCCAAATTACATCGCGCTGCGGGTACTCTACCCGCCAAGTAGCAAGCTTTTTTCACTTCTTGCAAAAGATAACTTCCGTAACCTTTGCCGCGGTGTTCAACCTGAACTTCCATGTACAAATCAGCAAATGGACGATTGTAGTGCAGCAAAAAACCACCCGTAGCGACAACGCTGTTGTTCCAAACCAGCACATAATCTCCCGGTGGCTCAGATTGGTGTTCGAAGACCTGATCATCGTCATTGTAGGGGCGAAAGGAGACATCCGGTATTTTTAAATCTGTGACTTGTTGGTCCTCGAATAAAATGACTTCAGTCCGAATTTGTTCCGCAAATTCATACAAGAAGGGGGTGATGAACCCATCATTGCTTTGGCATTCAATATAGGTTGCCTGAGTAAATAGGATCAATTGCTGAAATGCAAAACTAGCCCATTTGCGCTGCGCAGGCAGCAGGAAGAATTCAAAAACACAATCCCGATTATTGCGTTCACTTTTTCCTTTGATGGCCGCATAGCCAATTGGTAAACCATCTAGGATGAACAAATAAAGTGTTGACCACCCTCGCTCATGGCAGGCATTGTAGCGGATTTGGCGGTTCATGGCTTGCAGGTACAAGTCTCGGTAAGGCAGGATTTTGGATAAATCGGTCTGATGGATCTGAAGGTTCATTTTCAGGATTTTTACACTTGTCAATATAGTGAAAAAAAATCACTTATTTTCAGCAATAACTTTAATTTCGTTGAGCTTTCGGTTCATCATTTAACCTAAACACCTAAGCCATGCCTTTTACACCTGGAACACGGAATACCACTCTTGCGATCCTGCTTTTGATTGCATTAAGCGCTTGCAGCATCAAATACCGCTACACCAAGGCCCTCAACGACGCTGCTCAACCCAACGCCAGCAAAATCAGCAACACCCTGACCAAAATCACTCCCGACGCCTCAAGCCTGAAGTGGAAAACCATCAATGGTGAAAAATACGTGCTGGTCTCTTCCTGGAAAGCGGATGCGAAGTATTACAAGAACGACGACAAAACAGGATTTTACAACACCGGCAAGTACCCCATTTGGGTAACCGTGGCACCCGACCTGCAAAATTGGCTTGCAGCCCAAAAGAAAGTAGGCGACC
Source organism: Saprospiraceae bacterium (assembly GCA_027486765.1). Classification (GTDB taxonomy): domain Bacteria; phylum Bacteroidota; class Bacteroidia; order Chitinophagales; family Saprospiraceae; genus Haliscomenobacter. The sequence continues at coordinate 28 of JAIXOO010000249.1, read as the reverse complement.
CAGAAAAACGCCTCAAACAATTGCTGGG
>JAIXOO010000256.1 GCA_027486765.1 Saprospiraceae bacterium | reverse complement strand
CTATCCGGAAATCAGCTGTTTAGCACGACCCTTTTCGGACTTAGCCCTAAGGTTCGGTATTACCTCAATACGGATCGGCACCGGCTCTTGTTCCTGAGTGGTTCCTATCACTACGATCGGGTAAAGGTCAAATATGGGGAGCAGGAGCAGGATGAAAAAACTTCACGAGCCAGTCTGGCCTTGGGTTTGAACAGTTTTTTTACCTCAAATCTTGCTTTGGAGCTGGCACCCAATGTGAACTATAACTTTGACGCCAAATCGCTGCAAGCAGGCTTGGATCTGGGGATACAATTTTTTCTTAATCCTAAGCGGAAAGAATAAGAGATGTAAACGAAATAGAAGCCATCCCGAATTTACAAGTATCACAAAGAACTCAAAGGAAGCACAAAGGACACAAAGACGCGATTTTGACAAAGCAATACGCCTAGATTTTATCTTATTTCGGATGCAAAGCCTTGTCAACGTCTCACCTTTGTGTCCTTTGTGCTTCCTTTGTGTTCTTTGTGCTCAAAGAGTGTCGCTTTAGATTTTCTAAAAAAATTGGGATACCTCCTGCCTCACTACTAAGCTGATAATCCCTACCTTGAGGTCAAACTATAAACAACAATGAAAACAAAAATACTCCTCCTGCTCTGTGTGTGCGTCACACAAAGCCTGCTCGCGCAAATTGACAGCACCAAGTATCCACGCCTGCTCACCTGGACGACCCAACAGGATCACGACAACATGAAGCAGCAACTCGGGATCAAAAAATTACGACCGGGGCCCAGCGGCAACGAATCCGCACCCAACCACGCCAACTACGACGAATCCAGCGCCAACCCTTGTCCAGAACTGCCTGATGTACTGACCACCCAAACTGGCAAAAAAGTGACTACCGCCGAGATGTGGTGGAATCAACGCCGGCCCGAACTGATCGAAGCCTTTGAAAAAGACGTATATGGCCGCATTCCTAAAAATGTGCCCAAAGTGACTTGGACGGTAAAAATCACCGATCGGGAATTTGTGGGTCGCACCCCGGTCATTGCCAAACAAATCATCGGGAATGTGGACAACAGCGCTTACCCCCTGATCAACGTGAACATCAACATGATGCTGGTGGTGCCCACCAATGTCAAAGGCCCGGTCCCCGTACTGATGATGTACGGTCGCCCCTCTTTTCCGGCACCAGCTCAACCCTCACCCGATGACCTGGAAAAAATCAACACCAGCTTCAAGGAAATGATGATCCAGGCTAACCCCGAGATGAAGGCCATTTTTGAAAAATACCCGGCCTACATGCCCATCACTAGATTGCCCGCGCCCAACCCCTTTGCTCCACCTCCACCCGGCGACCTGCCTTCTACTGAACAGTTGCTCGCCGCTGGCTGGGGATATGTCACCATCGATCCCGCCAGCATCCAGGCCGACAACGGAGCGGGATTGACCAGAGGCATCATTGGACTAACCAATAAAGGGCAAGCCCGCAAACCCGAAGACTGGGGTGCCCTGCGCGCCTGGGCCTGGGGTGCTGCCCGTGGCCTGGATTACCTGGAAACCGATCCTTTGGTTGATGCAAAAAAAGTAGGCATAGAAGGGGTTTCCCGTTATGGAAAAGCGGCCTTGGTCACCCTGGCTTTTGAACCCCGCTTTGCAGTCGGCTTGATCGGCTCTTCCGGCAAAGGAGGCACTACCTTGCACCGCCGGGTCTTTGGCGAAGCCGTTGAAAGTTTGACCGGGAGTGGCGAATACCATTGGATGGCGGGGAATTACCTGAAATACGGTACCGAAGAATCTTCTTTTGGCACTAAAACCGGTTGTGATCTCTCGGTGGATTCCCATGAATTGATCGCGCTTTGTGCCCCACGACTGGCTTTTATCAGCTATGGCATTCCCGAAAAAGGGGATGCCCGCTGGTTGGACCAAAATGGCAGTTACATGGCTACTGTTGCGGCGGGGGGAGTATACAAATTGTTGGGGGCAAAAGACCTGGGGGTGTCCAATGATTACAAATCCGAAAAAATGCCGCCAATGCTTACTGATGTGCTGCATGGAGAACTCGCCTGGCGCCAGCACGACGGTGGCCATACCGATGGGCCCAATTTTAAACATTTCATTCCTTGGGCAACTAAGTTTTTGAAGTACGAACGGAAGGATGCACAATAGCTGTATCGCACAATATTTTTACTGATGACCTTTATTTAGCCTGTACAGAGGTGGCACTTAGGCCCTAGATGCACACCTCTGTGCTTCTTTTTTAGTTTTTTGCCCTGTTTTAGGTAGTGCATAATATTCAACGCAGTCTGAAATTTTGGACTAAAGTTAAGTTATTAATAATTTGATTATCATTATTTTATAAATTTTTAAACTCTAATAGTAATCTTTTTTTTGAAAAAATATACGGGTTGTTTGTCCCTTTTATTCTTATCAGTGCTCCTTACATTTGACTTTAGAATATTCTATATGCTAATAACGAAATACTTCTCATGAAAGAATTACGGGAACTGGTTCTTGTAATGGAGAACAATGGCTGTGGTGCCACTGCGATGTTCAATGGCAGTTCAGGTACCGCATCTAAGTTGTCTGTGTTTTACAGGGGCATCTCACAAAACAGTTGGGAATCCGACGACAATGCAGCCAAAGCCCTTTATCCGGGGGAAGGCTCGCATTCTTCTTACCGCAAGTTGAAGTCGGATTTAAAAGAACGCTTGGTCGATACCATCCTCACGCTGAAATTCAACAGCAACAAGTACAACAGTTATCAAAAGGCGTATTACCGCAGCCACCGCGAATGGGCAGCTGCAAAAATTCTGTTGGGGCAAAACGCCAATGACGCCGCTGCGGATCTGGCTACCAAACTTTTGCGCCAGGCTCGTCAATTTGATTTCAGTGGCTTGGCTATGGACATTTGTAGTGTCTTGCGCTTGTATTACGGGGCACGGATGGGTGACATGACTCGTTTTGAAGAGTTCAACAAACTGTTCAGCGAGTTTCAGGAAATTTACCAGGCAGAAAACCGGGCCGAGGAGTTTTACATCATTTTGAGCTCCGGATTTGTCAACAACAAATCAACCAAGGAGGACATTCAAAACAAAGCCCGCGATTTTCACGATCAATTGTTGCCCGCCCTCAAAAAATTCAACTCACACCGTTTGCATTTTTACGGTTCGTTGATTGAATTGGCTTGCCACACTTCGATTAACGATTACTCTTCTGCTTTAAAAGTGTGCGAGCGTTACATCCAATTCTTTTTGGAAAAGGATTACGAAGCCCATGTTCCACTGCAAATTTTGTACTACCAGGAGTTGCTCTGCCATGTACAATTGAAAAACTTCAAAGCTGGACGTACTGCCGCCGAGAATTGCTGCAAACTCCTGGCTGAGGGCAGTTACAATTGGTTCAAATACCAGGAATCCATTTTCCTGCTGGCCATGCACACCAACGAATACCAGGCAGCTTACGAAATTTACAGCGAGGTCATCAAAAACAAACGTTTCAATTTGCTGCCCGATAACGTCAAGGAGATTTGGAAAATCTTTGCCGCTTACCTGGCCTACCTGATTCGTTTTGAAACCATCAAACCTTCAGCGAACGATAGCCTCAAAAATTTCAAGCTCAGCCGTTTTCAAAATGAAACGCCCGTTTTTTCCAAAGACAAAAAAGGCATGAACATCGGCATCTTGGTGGCCCAATTGCTGCATTTGTTGTCCGAAGGGAAAAAATCGCAGTTTATCGACAAGGTGGAGTCACTGGAGCAGTACACTTATAAGTATCTGCGCAACGACCATACCCTGCGCAGCCATTACTTCATCAAAATCTTGTTGCAGATTCCACTTTCTGGTTTTGACAAGGGCACTTTTTTGGCAAAAACCCGGGCTTATTTGGAAAAAATGAGCGCAGTACCCAGCGAGGCAGCCAATCAAACCAATGAAATTGAGATCATTCCTTTCGAGAAATTGTACCATATGTTGGAAAGTCAGCTGCGTTAACGCTACTTTTTTGGTAATGTTTTAATGAGAAAACACATAAGTTTTTAGCTGATTATCAGCTACCTATCCTTTTCCACTCCCTCTCTCTACACTTTTTAGAAGGTAATGATTACCGCTTTTTTTTTAGCCCATTCCCCCAAGGATTGTCCTAATTTTATATTATTAAAAAAACAGTGTATGTTGCACCAAAGCGAGAACATACAACTTGTCCACCATGAACATTGGGCAGGAAGTCGACGACTTCTTACTAATACGAGAGCGTCGGAATGTTTGGTCATCATCACTGTTGACGTAACAGTGGTATAAGCCAAAAATAAATGGTACAGACACATCCGAAGGGCAATTTGGCGGCTAAAATAAGGCTGCTACGAAATGTAAAAATACTGTTTAGTGAAGTGGTCTTCGGAACACCAGGTCGGCGTTGTGAAGGATCAGGACTCTGTCGAATTTATACAGTGACTGGCGCAAAACGCCTGGATCCTCATCCCCGCCGCATACCAGTGATCCTGTTGATCAATTCCAAAGGGAAATTGGGCCTTCGACTAAACAAAAATGACCTTCCAGAGGAACTCTACAAGGAGTTGTTCCAGGGAGAATTTTTCCTCATTGAGGAGCAATTTGGACTGCCTGCATACTTCGCCCGTAAGCTGGGCGTAGGGCACTACAAGGTACCCGCAGGGGAATACCTTTTGCAAGCCAGAGGCAATTGGTTGGATATCGTTTTTTAGAAATAGCGTTTTGAATTCTGCCTTGTTTTGATCGAGGCAGAATTTTTTATACATCCAATAACAATATAAGCACTGTTTTATATCAATAAAGCTTCAAGTAATTAGCCGGACTCAATGTAACAAAAGCAGGAAAAAAGAAAGCAATTAAACATTTGATTTACAGTTGAATACATTATTATTTTTTACTCCATTGTCATGCATTTTAGGTATTGTTTCCCGTTTTTTTTTTAGCCTCATCTCCGCAGTCAAGGCGCATTTTTACATCGATAAATTTATTATTTGTTCTTTAAGACGACCACACTATGAAAGCACTTTACACTCCACAACGCAGCATGGCTCAAGGAGCCAAAGTCATCACCATTGATACCACTGTGGTATAGCTTCTGGTGGCCGCCTTAAAGGCAGGTACGCAACAACTTTTAAGTTCCTTATAATTTAACTCATTGTTTCTCATGAAAAAATCTACAAAACTTTTGAAGTGGGCAATAGAAAGGATGCAGCAATGCCTCCAATTTTTATTGCACGCTTTTTCCCCTTGGTCGACTGGGCATGTCCCGGAGAAACGGCCTATGAACACTGCGCTGTCCAGAGGCATTGCGGTGTTGTGGCACCGTCCACTCTGGTTGGGAATCACCTCGCGTAGTAGGGCGACTATGCAACACTTAATGGCTTATCAGCACCATGCTGATGAACCAAACGAACATGATCAATTCATGTCTCAATCGCTACGGTTTAGCCTTGCTCCTGCAAAGTCTTTGATGACGGTGTTGAGCACGGCTTTTGTCGTTTTATTCCTGTTTTTAGCTGGAACAGCCCAGGCCCAGTCGGGTAGAGCTTTCCGCGATTTTAACGGGGACGGCCTTCAAACTGGCGCAGAACCTGGGGTAGAGGGCATCATTGTCAAATTGTATGGCAATGCCACGGCACCCCTCACCGATCAATTGATTGGTACTACCGTAACCATTGCTGATGGTTCGTATAATTTTGCACTTTCCGTAACCAGCGGCCGTGCGGCCATCGCGGGCGAGAAATTGCGGGTCGAATTTGATATTCCCGTATCACATGAATGCAACCTGGCCAATCCAGTAGACTACACCAGTGTAGCTGGAGCAGTTTATGGCTCCAGTGTACAATTCATCACGGGTCAACAAAGCAACATCAATTTTGCCATCAACTACCCTGGTCAATGGGTAGAAACCGATAACCCGGATGTATTCTTGCCCTGCTATTTCTTTGGGGATAACGTTAATGGTAACAACGATATTAAAAGTGCGGCGGGCTTGGTTGGTTACAAGTTTTTGGATAGTGGGGTGCCTACCGGGCATTCCAATAGTACGGGTGCCAACCCACCTAATGTACTTTCAACTTACGAAGAAGTAGGGGCACTGTACGGGGTAGCTTTCTCCCGTCAAGCCCAAAAGATTTTTACTTCCGCAGTGATGCGCCGGCATAGCGCTTTTGGTCCTTTGGGCTCAGGCGGTATTTACATGGTTGATCCTTATGCACCAGGATCACCTACAATTAACTTTTTGGATTTGGACGCCATTGGTATTGCCACCCGTGGATCAGGAGCATATCCTGCCAACCCTGGCAACAATACCAGCCCAGTGAGTACGGTGATAGGTACCAACACTGAAAGAGATCTGAACCTTACTGCTTTTACCCCCAGCACCGACCTCGCGGCAGGTGACCAGGTGGGAAAAGTATCCATTGGCGACATCGACATTTCTGACGATGGTCGCTATTTGTATGTAGTGAACTTATTGGATCGCAGACTATACGAAATTGATTTGGGCGATGCCCTAAACCCAACTGCACCAACCCTGGCCGAAGTGCCAACGCGGGTACGCAGCTGGGCGATTCCAGATCCGGGCACTGACACCAAAGCTGGTGAACACCGCCCCTGGGGTTTGAAATTTTACCGGGGTAAATTGTTCGTGGGGCTTGTACTCAGCGGACAAGATGCCGCCGGTGAGGTTGTGAGTGACATCATCAATGGCAACGGAGCTCAAATCAGAGGATACGTATTTGAGTTTTCCCCAATCGGAGCCGGTACATTTTCACCCACTCCGCTGCTCGATTTTAGCTTCGCTTATGGACGTGAACGCCCCTGGATTCCCTGGGGTTACAGCACGAACCCTGCGCATCCATCCCGCCACTTTACGGGAGACCAGCGTGAGGTAGCTGAACCCATTATCGCCGACATAGAATTTGACGATTCGGGTAGTATGTTGATTGGTTTGTTGGACCGCAAAGGCCACCAATATGCCATCAACAACAATGATTTTAATGGCGTTACCCGCGATTACGAATATTCTACCGCAGGTGAATTGTTGCGTGCCAATGTTACCGAAACGAATGGTAACTGTGTTTACAGTATCGTAACCCGCCCAGGTACTGCTGACTACTACAGCGATAACCTTTGGCACTCTGAATCTGTACAAGGCCCCTTGGCCGTATTGCCCGGTGGTGGGGACGCCATTGCAGTATGGTTGGATCCCATCCACATCCGTTCGGGTGGTACCATCCGACTTGACAACACTACGGGTGCTCAAGTCCCAGGTTCAGCATATGAAGTCACCGACGACCGCTTTACCACGGATGCAGGCATCGATTTTGATGCTACGCCCAGTAAGGCCAACGCTTTGGGCGACGTTGAACTGAGTGGCTCGGTAGCTCCCCTGGAAATTGGTAACCTCGTATGGGCCGACAAAGACGGCGACGGGGTGCAAGACGGGGATGAAAGAGGCATCGAAGGAGTGACGGTGCAGTTGTTGTTCAACAACGCGGTGATCGGCACTACGGTAACCAGCGCCACAGGCAACTACTACTTCAACGACGCCAATGTTGGAGTTGGTTTGCGGCCTGGTGTCATCTATACCGTCCGCATCCCTGCTACACAGTACAACAATGGCGGTGTCAACGGTACCCCACTTCAACGTATGCTGCTGACCGGCTCAAATGTGGGAGGTGTAGGTTTGCCCAATTATAGTGACAACGACGCTGTATTGAATGCTGGTGTTGCTGAAATTATGCTGACGCTTGCCGATTTTGGTCAAAACGACCACACTTTCGACTTTGGTTTTATTCCAGTCGATTATGGTGATTTACCCTCACCTTACAATACTTCAGTAGCCGACAATGGGCCATCTCACCGGATGGGGTCGGTGCTGAAACTGGGCGCCAGTGTAGACTACGACAGCAACGGCATTCCCAATGCGACAGCTACCGGTGACGACACCGAAGCGGACGATGCAAATGATTACGACGCAGGTGACGACGAAAATGGTGTAACCCTGCCCATGTTTATCCGCAACAAGTCAGAAAACCTGACGATTCCCGTGATGAATATGACGGGTTCTACTGCTAAGTTGGTAGGTTTCTTCGATTGGAATGGCGATGGCGATTTTGGTGATACCAATGAAATGTACTTCATCAATGTAGCTGCCAATGCTACCAGTGTGAACCTGAATGGGATAACTCCTCCTCCTACGGCTGTATTGAACCGCCCTATTGGTATTCGTTTCCGGATCAGTACCGATGCTGGTTTTGCAACAAATATGTCTCCAGACGGCCCGCTGCCCGATGGTGAAGTAGAAGACTACGTCGCCACAGTAATGGCCTTCGACTACGGTGACTTGAATGATGCCCTGGCCAATACTTCCGGTAACCCAGGTGCTCCAACCACTCCTGCGGACCACCGTACCCTGACCAGCGACAATGGCCCAAGCCACAAACTGACCACCAACGCAAACGGCGATCAAGTGATCCTGAAAATTGGTGCATCAGTTGACGATGAATTGGAGGGACAACCTTCCGTGGATGCAGGCAAAACTGCAGGTGGAGATGACAACAACTCTATCCCTGCCGGTGGTGCCAACGATGAAGATGGCATTGATCCAGGAACTGTACCCCTGTTTACTTTGACCCAAACGACGAACCTGATCGTGCCAGTCATGAACATGACCGGTCAGGATGCAAAATTGACCGCATACATTGACTTCAATAAAAATGGTGACTTTGGGGCAGGTGAAATGTTTTTCGTCACTGTTCCCGATGGCGCTACCTCCGCAACCTTGGTGATCCCTGTGCCTATTTCGGCAGTGGTAGGCCAAGACCTGGGGATCAGATTGCGCCTCAACGACGCCGATGAGCCCATGTCTCCATATGGACCTGCACAAAGTGGGGAAATTGAAGACCACACCATCCAGGTAGTTGGTTTTGACTACGGCGATTTGCCTAATACTTATGGAACAACTGATCCTAACGGACCGAAACACATTGTAACCGAAAGCCTGAAACTGGGTACTTGTGCAGACAGTGAAATCAACGCAACCGTTGATCCAATGGCTGGCCTGATGGGTGGCGGCGACGACGGCACGCCTGGACTGGCAGTGTTTGGTACCTGCACCAATGGCGATGACGAAGACGGTATCCGCTTCCTCACCCCGATGGTTCCTGGCAACCAGGCTTGTATCGAAGTAACGGCCATGAACACCTCTGCTGGTGCTGCCGTACTTCAAATGTGGGTAGACTGGAATGGCAATACCATTTTTGACGCAAACGAGGCAGTTAGCTTCCTGAGCGGCGGTGGCATCATCCCGAACGCAGGCATGTCTACTCAGACCTTCTGCTTTACTGTACCTGAAGATGCAACTTTTGCGGCAGGCAATGCTTTTGTGCGTTTCCGTTTGAGCCCAACGGGTGGTTTGACTGCCAACAGCCAAACTGCACCTGTACCTTTTGGGGAAATTGAAGATTACAAGTTGCCACTCGGCAAGTTGGGCAATCTGGTTTGGGAAGATTACGACTTTGATGGTCAGCAAGATGCAGGTGAGCCTGGTATTGCCAATGTGCCAGTTACCCTGACTTGGGCTGGTTTGGATGGCAATTTGGCAACCGCCGCCGACAATCAGGTTTATGCTACCACAACCATTGCCAACGGAACTTATTATTTCTGTGGCTTATTGAGTGATGAAACTTACAAAATCACCGTGATTGCTCCTGCGGACATGACGCCTACCCGCGCCAATCAAGGTGGCAATGACGTGATTGATAGTGACGGTGCCATTACCGGAATGGATTTGACCATGGTGATGGAAACCGTGAATTTGGGGAATGTCCTGACTTTACCTACCGGTGAAAACGGTTTGCAGGACAGCCCGAATGCCCTGAATGGTTTCCCTGACAATCAATTCGATCAAACCCATGACTTTGGATTTGGTAGCCTTGATTACGGTGATTTACCACAAGATAAAAACTACAATACCACCATGGCCGAAGGTGGCGCAATCCACGCCATTACGCCTGACCTGCGCTTGGGTGCTACCGTTGACCGCGAACGCGATGGTCAACCAGATGCCAATGCGGGCAAAAATGGCGGCGGCGACGGTGCTGATGAAGATGGTATCAACTTCATCACCCCACTTGTACCTGGTTTTACAGCTTGTATTGAAGCTACAACGACCAATACCACCGGAGGCAATGCTTACTTGCAAGGTTGGATTGATTTCGACGGCGACGGCATCATGGAACTTGGCGAAGAATTGGCGCTGAGCAATGGAGGCCTGGTTACTGCCGGAACCCAAACTACCCAATATTGCTTCACCGTACCTTCCACTGCACTTTACGATCGCGGCATGGCATTCATGCGTTTCCGCTTGAGCAGCACTGGAGGTTTGGGTGTAGATGGACCCGATAAATTCAATCCAGCTTCACCGATGCCAATTGGTGAAGTGGAAGATTACAAACTGAATTTGGCCAAAGTTGGTAATATCGTTTGGTTTGACCGCAATGCCGACGGCATCCAGGATGAGTCAGAAAAAGATTACGGCATCAATGGCGTAATGGTTAGTCTGATTTGGGGTGGTGCCAATGGGGTACAATCGACCGATCCTGCTAACCTGGTGGGTGACGATCGACTGTATACGACCCAAACTGCTACTTTGGACAAATTTGGCAATCCTGTTGTAGGTGCTCCTGGCCCCGATGACAAACGTGGTGAGTACTATTTCTGCGGATTGATTGAAGGTGATTACAAAATCATCGCGATGAATCCAACGAACATGGTTACGACTACCGCCAACCAAGGTTTGGAAGATGATCGCGACAGCGATGGCGATCAATCTCAAATTGCTGGTGCAAATAAATCAGTCGAAACCTTTACGATAGAGGACGTATTGGACAACCCAATTGGTGAAGACGGCATCGAAGATCAGGAATTGATCGATGGTTTCTCAACCAATGTGGTGAAAAACTTCCCCGATAACCAAGTTGATCAAACGATTGACTTCGGTTTCATCAGCCGCGATTTTGGCGACTTGCCAGAAATGCCACAAGGGGAAATGTTCCCAACTACCATCGCCAACAATGGCCCAACCCACACCGTACCTGATCCAACCCTGACTCCGGAGATCCCCTTGATCTATCTGGGCCCAGGCGTAGATACCGATGTGGATGGTCAACCTGCGGCAATGGCCAATGGCGATGACAACAACGGCACTGACGATGAAAACGGCATCCGGGTATTGAGCCCAATGGTGCCTGGATCAGAGTCTTGTGTAGAAGTAATCAGCAATGTACCTGCTGGAACCATTGCTTACCTGCAAGGCTGGATCGACTGGAACGGCAATGGCAAATTTGATGCCAACGAACAAGTGACCACCGATCGTGCCCTTGTAAGCGGCAACGGCGTAGTGACCAAAGTATGCTTCAACGTACCCGCAGATGCTACCTTCAACGAAGGCATGGCCTTCATGCGCTGGCGGATCAGCACCATCCGTGGCCTTGGCTTTACCGGTCAGGCACCTGATGGGGAAGTGGAAGACTACAAGGTGAACCTGGCTAAAATTGGCAACCTGGTTTGGAATGACGAAAACTTCAACGGCCGTCAGGACGCAGGAGAAGAAGGCATCGCCGATCAGCCAGTGAATGTACTCTGGGCAGGTGAAGATGGTGACATCACCACCACTGCCGACAACAAGACCTATCCAACGGTAACCGACGCCAATGGTGAATACTACGTTTGTGGTTTAATCCCTGGCAACTATAAAATCATCGTACCGACACCGGAAGACATGACGCCAACCCGCGCCAATGTTGCCGGCAATACGGTTGATGTAATCGACAGCGACGGCAGCATTACCGGAATGGATCTGACGATGGTGATGGAGACGCTGACGATTGTGGATGTAACCAACTTGCCAACTGGCGAGAATGGTTTGGAAGATACCCCCAACGTAGTAGGCACCTTCCCCGACAATCAAACCGACCAAACCCACGACTTCGGCTTCGCCGGGCTGGATTATGGCGACTTGCCTGAAAAACCACAAGGTGAAGACTTCAATACCACCATGGCTGAAAATGGCCCGGTACACGTATTGGTTGATGAACTCGTATTGGGCAAATGTGCCGACGCAGAACGCGATGGTACGCCCGACGACGACGCTGGTGTCTTCGACGGCAAAGACGGCGACCAAGGTGTTGGCGACGATGGCCGCAGCAGCGAGTTTGGTGTAGGTGAAGAATGTGAAGATGACGAAGACGGCATCCGTTTCATTACCCCACTTGTACCTGGTTTTGACGCTTGTATCGAAGTGACTTACACTGCCCCAGTTGGTGGCGCAGTACTGCAAGCATGGATCGATTTCAACGGCAATGGCCAGTTGGAAGCTGGAGAGCAAGTCAACTTTGTTGGTGGAGGCGCATTGGCGGCTGGCACCAATCAAGTGGTGAACTTGTGCTTCAAAGTGCCATTCAATGCGGTATTCAATGACGGAACTGCCTTTGTACGGGTTCGTTTGAGCCCAACCGGAGGCCTTACTGCCGATGGCCCTGCGAAATTCGATGAAACAACCATCGTTCCTCAAGGGGAAGTGGAAGATTACATGGTTAAACTGGCCAAAGTGGGTAACCTCGTATGGGAAGACCGCAACTGGAATGGCCAGCAAGATGACCTGGAAGAAGACCTCGGCATCAACAATGTAGTTGTCGCTTTGGTATACGCTGGTGCCAATGGTACGGTTGAAACCAGCCTGAGTAACGCCAGCTTCCCGCTGACTGCTGTAGGCGACGACCGCATTTATTACGATACCACTAGCAATTATACCTACAAAGATGCGAGCACCAAGCCCGGCTTCTACTACTTCTGTGGTTTGATCGAAGGTACTTACGACGTAGTGGTTTTGGGACCAAAAGACCTGACGCCAACCCGTCCAAACCTCGTGACCAATTCACAGGATGAAGACAAAGACAGCGACGGCCTGGAAACTGCCCGCAATTTGACCACCCAACGCACCTTGTCTCACAGTGGCACTTTCACGATCGACAATCAGAAAGAAATCTGTGAGCGAGTGGAAGGGGAAGAAGGTATTGGTGATCAAGACCTTTCTAACCTGCTAGATGTCAATAATGTAGGGACTTTCCCTGACAAACAGACCGATCAGCGTTTTGACTTCGGGTTTACACCACTTGATTTTGGTGACCTCCCCCAAGAGCTAGATCGCACCGGTGTGAAATACAATACCACTATCGCCGAAAACGGCCCTCTACACATTGTGAAACCTGACTTCTTCCTGGGCATGGGCGTTGACGCTGAATTGGATGGCAACCCCGACGACGAAGCTGGCTCCAAAGCCTACGGCAACGACCAGGGAGATGACGCAACCGACACCGATCCAAACAGCTGGAAACAAGGCATGGGCACCGATGACGGCGACGGCATCCGCTTCATGACTCCGCTGATTCCTGGCTATGAGGCTTGCATCGAGCTGAAGTACGCATTGCCAGACAACTTCAATGGCCCTGATGGCTACTTGAATGCCTGGATCGATTACAACGGCAACGGCACTTTGGACGCAGGTGAAAAACTCGCCTGGACCAAACTGAATGGTGCCGCTGCTCCAATCGAAGGCAACACTGGCGCACTTGAACTGGAAAAATTGTACATGACCCAGGGTAATGGCAAAGTAATCGTGTGCTTCAAAGTACCCGCCGATGCCAAATACTTCGAGGGAGACATGTTTGCACGCTTCCGTTTGAGTGAAAACCCACGTTTAGGCCCCGATGGAATTTTGGCTCCTGAGGCCAATTACACCGAAGGACGTATCCCTTGTGGGGAAGTGGAAGACTACTACATGCCGCTGTCCAAAGTGGGCAACCTGGTCTGGGAAGACCGCGACTACGATGGCCTGCAGGACATCAACGAACCGGTAATTCCAAATGTGCCCATCAAGTTGGAGTACGCCGGACCTGACGGTATCTTTGGTACCAACGATCTGGAGTACATCTACCACGATACGACCGATATCAATGGCCGTTACTATTTCTGTGGCTTGATTGGTAACCTGGATCCATCCGGAGTAGCCAAACCAACCTACCGCTTGATCGTTTCCGATCCTGCCGGGATGACTGCCACCTTCAACAATCCTGATCCATCCGACGATGCTTGTGTGAAAAACAACAGCAACGGCGACGATCTGCTGATTGACGACCGGATTACCCGCGATACTTTCTCGATCATGGATCCAATGGGCATGTGTACCACTGAAGCACACCCCAACGGCATAAATGACCAAACAACCATCAACGGTTTCCCCGATAACCAATACGATGAAACCCGCGACTTCGGTTACGTTGGCTTCGACTATGGTGACTTACCTGTTGCTGGAACTAGCTACCTGACCTTGCGCGACTCTGTTTCTGCACTGTTTGCCAACAAATTTGGCCCACGCCATGCCATCCAGCCCAAGTTGTACCTGGGTGAAGGTGTCGACGGTGAGCTGAATGGCCAACCCGACGCAGATGCGGGCAGCAAAAACGGCGGCGACGACGACGCTCAAGGCAAGTTCAAAAAAGGCCTCACCACCGATGATGAATCCGGTGTACGCCTCTTGAGCCCAATGATTCCTGGTGAATTGGCTTACATCAAAGTAACCTACACTGCTCAGGATACTGCTGCCAATGTCGGCAACCCAACCGCAACGGGTTATGTAGACAAAGCTGCTTACTTGCGCGCTTTCATCGACTTCAATGGCGATGGCGACCTGAACGATGCTTCCGACCTACTGACCTTTACCGCAGTTGGCACTAGCCAGACGAACCTTGCTACCATCGCTGCCAACAACAACCCATTGATGCCCGGTGGTGTAAACCAAATGCAGGTTTTCGCCTTCCGTGTACCGCTGGACGCCGTATACCGCGATGGAACAGCCTTCATGCGCCACCGCCTGAGCTGGGAAGCCAACGTTGGCCCCGACAACAATGCCTACCACACCACTACTTCTCCTTACGTGAATACGGGCTTGGCCTACCCACGTGGTGAAGTGGAAGACTACGCCGTTCCGATTGCCAAAGTTGGCAACCTGGCCTGGTTTGACCACGACGTGAAAGGTGATCAGAATGAAAACGATTTTGTAGATACCCTCCAGTTGGTACTGGTTTGGGGTGGATTGGAAGAAACCACAGGTAAATTTGATACCGTTGGGTACCAAAGCACTATGGGGTCTGCCGGAGCTGTGACCGACGTGTTGTACAACCTGTCGATTGCGCCACACCTCAACCCTGTGATGCCACCTGCGAGCAATGATACACCTGGACAAATCGTCAGAACGAATGCGCAAGGCTTGTACTCGTTCATCGGTTTGATTCCCGGCAATTATTACCTGATTCCGAAGAAGTACTTGCAGCCAGACAGCGCCAGCTTTGTCAATGCTTGGCCTCGTCACCGCGTGTTGACCCTCAAGGACAACCCAGGGGTGAATGACCAAAATGACAGTGACGGCATGCCTGGAGCGCTGATCCGCTTCAACGATGGCAACAGTCGCGAACCAGAGGTATGTATCACCCCTCAACCTAAGGGTGAGCGTGGCAAACTGGATTCTCTGGATGCTGCGAACATGAAGCTGATGTCTGCGTATCCGGTTCCAGATAGTTTGTACAACCAAACCATCGACTTCGGCTGGGTAGACGAACCAAACATCGAAGCCAACCTGGACATTGTAGGGGTGAACTACCCAACGAGCCAGACTTGCGGCAACTTCAACGTGATCATGCACCTGTGTATGAAGAACCCACAAGAAGTGCCACTCGATAGTTTGCAAGCACTCTTGAATTTGCAGAATGCCTACGGTGACGCGCTGTATACCGCGACAAAACCAAAGGTAAGCATCATCGATAGCTCCTACGTGACTTCACCTGCGGGAGTGAAAGTGAAAAAAGCCATGACGGCGGCGATTGCTGCTTTGAAGGTGAATTCCGCTTACGATGGTTACTCCAACACCAGCTTGTTGGTGCCAACCCAGGAGAATAGCAGCTTCTACATGCCAGGTGATTCAATCGTCTGTGTACGCATCGAGTTTGAAATTGATCCAACCAAGACCAACAAATATCCTTGGTCTTCTCAAGCCAGTGTAACGGCCCGTGCAGTTGGTTTCAACAAACAAACAGGTGCCAAGCGGCCATTGACCGACTACTTTGTGAAGAGCCCACGTTTTGGCAAATCCATCGTAGTAGGTGACTTGAGTGATGAGATTGACGACCCAATGAACATGGTTGGTTTGAACTACCCTGACGGTGGCGATGGCATCGCTTTCGAAGGAATGGTAGCTGACCGTGGCTTCAATGGTACTTACCTCGCACCATTCTCTGCACCAAACGTAACTGGACGCGACAAGTACCTGGATGAAAACGACAAGACCATCCAAAACGACGAATGCTGGCTGAAAACCAAGTGGAACAGCGGGGTGCGCGACGTGAACATCCGTTTGGATGAAAACTGCCAAGCCCTGGTGACTGCCAGCATGTTGGTACCTGGTCACGAAGACATTTGTGGATTTGACAAATATCCCGAAGGCAGCTACTACCGCGTGATCATCATCGACAAGAAAACGGAGCGTACCCTTTGGTCTTCCGCCTGGCGGACACCATTCAATGCGACTGAATACCTCGGTCGTGAGTTGGTTTACGAAGTGAAAAGTGTGTCCAACCATTGTAATCCACTCTGGGGCCGCCTGAACTTCGAAGACAAGAGTGTGCCAGTCGTGACTTGTCCACCGAATACCAATACCAAATATCCAGATAGCATCTACACTTTTGTATGCACCGATGTGGATAGTGTACTCAACGTGAAGAAGTCCTGGACGGATGTGAACTATGCCTACTTCACTGGTCTGGCTACGGCTACCGACAACTGTGGTATCCCTGTACTGGACAAAGTGAGCGATGTATTGTCCATCTTTGCTGATTGCAATGAGCAAGCCGATCACGACTATGTTTATGCGCAAATTGCCAGAACCTTCTACTTCCGTGATGAGTTTGGCAATGTAGGCCACTGTACGCAGTACATCTACTTCAAGCGCCCAACGATCGTTTTACCGGATTGTAAGATTGAATTGCCTGCAAACCTTGCAATTGGTGACAATGACCTGAAGCCAATTGATATGGTGAACAAGTACAAACTCCTGGAGTCTGTACCGTATTACCTCAATGGTGCTGGCAAACGCATCTACCTGACCGGTAAAGACTACTGCGGATTCGCAATGAATTATACCGATCAAAGTGTGTTCAACATCGGAGAATGTGGTCGCAAGATCATCCGCCGCTGGTCGATCATCGACTGGTGCTACGGAACTGGTGACGATTATCCAGACTACCTGATCGCTGATGGTGACTGCTACGCCGATGCTAGCTGGAACAACCACATCTACACTTGGGATCAAATCATCGTAGTAGGTGACGCCTCCGCGCCAGTGGTGAAAGTGAAAGACCTGGATCACGATAAATACATCGGAACAGGCTACACCAATGCGCCTAAAGCGGATCCAAACGACGACAACCTGGCGAAAGGCTACGATGCTGGCGACGTTCTGGAATACTCAGTTGGCCCGATGAACTGCGAAGCAAGCTTCCTGTTCAGCAAAGCTGACTTCATCGTAGAAGAAGCAAGCAAGTGGAGCTTCAACATCGTAGTACTTGAGCGCAAGCCCGTCTACGATCTGGACAGACTGCCAACTGGAGAATACGAAATGAAAACGCCACTGGGCGTGAAAGTTACTGGCGACAGTGAGAAAGGTTACTCGATTACTGGGTTACCAATGTTGAAAGACAGCGCCCGCGCTTATTTCATCCAGGTAACTGTTGCCAACGTATGCTACGGTTCAACAACCATTTTGGTTCCCATCCGCATCGTAGATCGGATCGCTCCGGTAATGGTTTGTGATGACAAACTGGTCATCACCCGCGACAACCTGGGCAACGCCAAAGTAGCTGCGGCAGACGTAAACGAAGGTAGCTCCGACAACTGCGGACCAATCGTGTGGATGAAAGTTCGCCGCCCAGTGGGTGATTGTGAAGCATCATTCATGCGGATGCCACGCTTTGTGGACGCCAATGGCAACGGAAAGATCGACGCTTACGATCCGAACTCCACGAAGCCACAGGATTACATCGACGAGAACCGCAACAAAGTAGCCGATGAATTGGAATACTTCCGCATCTCTACTGCTGGTGCGCTGATGTCGCCCATGCTGGATTCTGTACCCTTCTTCTGTTGTGACCCAGCCAGCGTAACGGTTGAACTCTGGGGCCAAGACTGGATGGGCAACCGCAGCTTCTGCTGGAACAACATCACCATCGAGGATAAAACACCACCAGTGTGCATCGCTCCATGGGAAGTGACTGTACATTGTGACGACAAGAACCTGGCTTTCATCGATTCCAAAACCGCTTCCGCTAGAGTATTTGGCGATGTGATCATCTCCAGTGGGAACCTCTGCCTCTCGGTAGATACAACCTATACTGTAGTGAAAAACTTGAAGTGCGGTGCAGGAACGATTGAGCGGATCTGGACCATCACCAAAGAAACCGGTAAAGGCCCAGTGAGTGTGACTTGCAAACAAATCATCCGGGTGCTGCCTGTACGGGAATACAACATCTGCTTCCCTAAAGACGTGAACTTTGATTGCAAAACGCCAATCATAGACACCGTCATCACCGATGAATTGGCTTGCGATATCTTGGCAGTCAATGTGAGTGACAAACGTTACGATGCATCTAACGACGAATGTTACAAGATCTTCCGTACCTACACCGTGATCAACTGGTGTGCATACACCGATGCTTGTGGTGACCCAATGGAGGAAGGCCATGTATATGTGGTAGACCGTGCTACTTTTGAAAACTACGGCAAAGCACCAATCTATGTACTGGTACGTGATGCTGACCGTGATCAAAACGAAGAGTTCTACCTGTCGAAAGACCTGACACCGAAGAATACGGGAGATATCCAGTTTACACCACCTTTCTGCGGAGCGAGTGGGGAATACTACCACAGCTTCATGTACACCCAGATCATCAAGGTGTACGACAGCGAGCGTCCAGTGGTAACGGGTATCCGCGATACCTTCTGCACCAGCCCAACGGCTTGTGTAGCCAGTGTGACCAAAGTAGTGACGATCAAAGACAACTGTACCGATCTGGTAGAATTGGAGCGTCAAATGTTGATGATTGCACCATTCCAGACCCTGGATGCTGGCGCGATGATCATGTATGCTACGCCACGCTGGAGCGTGAAAGATTTGGGCAATGGTCAGTTTGAAATTACGGTAAGCAATGTACCCGAAGGTCTGCACGACCTGATCGTGGTAGGTCGCGATGAATGTGGCAACCTGAGTGTAGCAACCCGGATCCCATTCGTAGTCAAAGACTGCAAGGCACCTGCTCCAATCTGTATCAACGGCTTGAGCACTGAGCTGATGCCCGATGGCAACGGTGGTGGCATGATGGCAGTATGGGCTAAAGACTTCGTTGCATCCCCAATTTACGATTGCAACGGTCAAGGTCCTGAAACCAAGGATGGCTTGAAGCTTATCACCAAGTACTCCATCAACCGCGTTGGTGAAACAGCTCGCCCAGACCAAACTGGCCTGACCTTGAATTGTACCGATGCTGGTAAAATTGTACTGGTTGAATTACATGCTTGGGACGAACGTGGCAACCACGACTTCTGCGTTACTTTTGTAGAAGTACAGGACAACCGCGGTTTGTGTGAACCTGGCAGTGTCAATGCTGGCACCATCAGTGGTTTGATTACTACCGATGACCTGGAACCCGTACTCGGTGTAGGTGTCGAACTCAGTGGTGGCGCCCAAATGGCATACAATACCAGCAGCACTGGTGGCTATACCTTCAACAGTCTGACCAAAGGCAGCGACTTCACCGTTACCGCTCAAATGGACAAAGACCACCTGAATGGCGTATCTACCTTCGACCTGGTACTGCTGCAAAAGCACATCTTGGGCTCACAGTTGCTCAGCAGTCCATACCGCTTGATTGCGGCAGACGTGAACAACTCCAAGACGATTTCTACCCTGGACATGATCCAGATCCGGAAATTGATCCTTGGACTCGATTCCAAGTTCACAAGTGTACCGAGCTGGAAATTCATTGACGCCAACTACCGCTTCTCTACTGGTACCAATCCTTGGGCCGATTCCTTCCCCGAAGTGGTGAATGTGAACGACCTGGCGGGTAAAGTGAAAGCCGACTTCATCGCCATCAAAATGGGTGACGTGAACGGCAACGCCAGCGCAAGTGGAGCATTAGCCAGTGAAATTCGTGGAGCGAAGGACATGATCCTGAATACCACAGAACAATCACTGAACGTGGGACAAACGTACGAGGTTCCTTTCCGGGCCAAAGACCTGGCGCAACTACAAGGCTTCCAGTTTACCCTCCAGGTAGCGGAGCAGGCCGAAATAGTAGGCCTGGATTACGGAGTGAT
>JAIXOO010000068.1 GCA_027486765.1 Saprospiraceae bacterium | reverse complement strand
CCAATGCCTTCAAGGATTACCCGGAAAGCGCCGTTAATGCTTGGATGACGGAAAATGACGCTGCCCAGGCCGTTTTTTAACACGACTTTAGGTGCCCAATAAATGGTTTTGTTGCGCAGTGCTTCGTAATCAGGATCAGCTGTTGGCGACAGATCGGCAAATAAGCGGGTATAGAACATTTGTTTTTGATTGTCTACCTTCAGCATTGATTCCTCTACTTCCAATTCGAGTTGAAAATAAGTATTCGTATAATTAAGATTTCCATCAATGTATAAGTCATCCCCCCAGGTTAAGGATGAATACCGATCTGGAAAACTGACCAGGGAACTTTGATCATATCTCACCCCGTATGCTCTACTTATCCGACCAAGGTATGCTAACGAAGGTCCTGTCTCATACAATGATTTTGTAACCTTTCTTACCCTGGGCACCAATTCGGCCACAGGGTAAATGGGCCGAATGAAGGATTGGGTAAAGTTGGTCAATCTGGCTGTATCATTGGGCATAACGGAAGGCCAAGGCCACTGTGTTTGGGGCATCAGCAGTGGCGCATTGGGGTATACTTTTTTTCTATTCCGTACGGTTGCCAGGATGGAAGGTGGATTGTTGATGAAGGAGTCCGGCAGTACAAATTGGAAAAGCCCCAGTGAATCGGGGCGAATGAATTTTTTTTGCCCCTCCAACCTGATTTTGGTTTGGGTAAGTAGTTTGGGTGGATACACATTTATCCGCCCTCGAATCTCCAAGAGCCTGGGGAAAGGAACCAACTGCGCACTCTTTTGAGGATCAATATTGCGTATTTCCTTCCAACTAAACTTGCGCCAGCCGTGGGTAAGCATCACCAAATCCAATGCTGCGGGTGCTTTGGATTCATTGGGTATAAAATAAAAAGCCGGAGCCTCTATTTTACCTTTCAACTCCGCGCTCAGCAATAATCGGGATAAGATGTTGTCCGATTGATCATCGGTCAGCGACCAATATTGATCATTCACTACTGCCAGCGAGAATAGCCCATCCAATGGATTCCCGTGCTCATCCCGCGCTTCGATGTCAATTTTTACTTCCTCCCCAGATTGGTACTCTTGCTGGGTTTTGAGCTGCACCCTCGCCCGACGCGCTTGATGCAAAAAGACCAAACGTTCAGCAAAAGGCCGCCCAGCTTCATCCAGCAAAAGCACTTGAGCAATACCAATGGGCAACTGCGCAATGGGGATGTTCAGTTTGGTTTCGCCAGCATGGATCGGCCATTTTTGTTGCCAGACGATGCTGTCTTTGCAGCGCAAAAGCATCTGGGCCGTACCGGGGTGGCGTTTCCAAACCACCACTGGAAGGAAATCTGGAGTTGGTAATTCAAGTCGCAAGGCCAGCTCGTCGCTAAGAGGAATGGGCAGGGAAAAAGTATCCCGAAATCCGGTCATTTGAATGGTGTAACGTTCTCCTTTTTGAGGTGTAAAACTGAAGGCACCCATCCCTCGATGAACGCTTTCAAAAGTTAATAAGGGCTGTTGCTGGCTGTTGAATAAGGTGCCCTGAGCATCCAGGGATTTGCCCTGGCCGTCGCTTATTTTGAAGGCCACTTTTTGCTTGAAATCAGCAACCAGATCGCCTCCTTCCGGGAAAAACTGTACTTGGATTTTTGCTGGTGCCGGAGGAGTACTGTCCACAATTGGTTCTGCAAGCTCGTCGAGGGTTTGGACCCATATTTTTTGCTCAAAAAACGCATCCTGCCCAAAATTGAACAGCCAGAGGGTGGCTGCACGCAATGTGTAAACACCCTCTTGGGCATCATTTGGAATAGGAATACAATTCGCTAGTTCATCCGGCAATACATTGAGATTCAATTCAACCAGGATTTCCCCCTGTGGGTCGAGTAACTGAACACGGAGTTTGTTTTCAAGCCCATACTTGGGGCGATTGTGATCGTCCGTTAAATAGGCCCTGAACCAAATCATATCCCCTGGCTCGTATGCTCGCTGGTCGGTGTGCAGGTGCACTTTTTCAAAAGGCAAAATTTGGCGGTAATGGAGCAATAAACTACCCCCTGATTCTTGAGTAATGCCTAAAATGGGGAGTAAGCAATAAAGTAGAATGGGTAGGAGTGGTTTCATGAACGAGTGTTTGTAAAACAAGATATAGTCAAGATATAAAATGCACAAATGGGCTGCAAGTTTTTTCACCTGCAACCCATTCTTATGCTAAAGTATCAGTAAGTCAGTAAATTCGTGGCAAATCACTTCTTCGCCAAAGCCTTGATCTTCTCCTCCAAATCCAGTTCATCGCCCGGATTGTAACCCGTGTGCTCATACACGATGTTACCCTTTTGGTCAATCAAATAAGTTTGGGGAATGGTTTGAAAGTTGAGGGCGGTTTTGAGTTGGTTGGCTGCATCACTGAGGAAAATGTAGGGCCAGCCTTTGGTGGTCACCATGGGTTTTACTTTGGGTAAATCGCGTTGGGTATCGATGGTGACGGCCAAAAACTGCACATCGTAATCATTTTTCCAATCGCCATATACTTCCGTGATGGCGTCCATTTCGCGCTTGCAAGGGGCGCACCAGGTAGCCCAAAAACTCAGGATCGTGATCTTGCCCTTGCCTACATAACTTTTGATTTGCACACTCTTGCCATCCAGGGTTTTCACCGTGGCATCGGGCAATGTTTTGCTGCTTTGCGCAGAGAGTGCAATCGTCAAAAGCGTCGCGGCGGCGAACATCCCGTATTTCATCAATTTCATCCTATCTGATTTTATTAAGTTTGACCCATAAAAATAGCGGCTTTTAATTCAAATACTGCACGCTAAGTAGTTGACCACATTAAATCCCTGATTAAGTCACCACTAAGACAATTCCAAATGAACCGCTTAAGTATTCCGTTCAGTGTAATCATGCTGTATCTCGCATTTTTGCCGCTACAAATGGTGGCGCAAGATAATCCTTCCTCCAATGGCGGACAAATTTCTGGCAGCCTACAGACCAATGCCAATTTTTTTATCCGCGATTCCCTCATTGGTGCTGCCAACACGCCCCAATACGATCGCCAACTCTACGGCGCCGAAGCTTGGCTCAACCTCAACTACAACAACTGGGGCTTCGATTTTGGTCTACGCTTTGATGCTTTTAACAACTCGAACCTACTTAATCCTACCGATTCTTACTCAGGCCAGGGCATCGGGATGTGGTTCATCAAAAAACAGGTGGACAAGCTGGGCATTACTGCGGGTTATATCTACGACCAAATTGGCAGTGGCATCATTTTTCGCGCTTTTGAAGAACGGCCCTTGCTGATCGACAACGCGCTGATCGGCCTGCGACTGGAATACAGCCTGGGAGAAAATTGGAAAATCAAGGGGTTCACGGGCAAGCAGCGGCAGCAATTCGACAGCTACCGCTCCACCATCAAAGGGGTAAGCTTGGATGGTTTTGTTAGTTCAAATGACGAAAATGCCTGGACATTGGCACCCGGATTCGGCATCGTCAACCGCACTTTGGACGATCAATCCATGAACTCTCTGGTATCCGTATTGAATACCTATGGCCCTGAATACGTTTTTGTGCCCAAATACAACACCTATGCTTTTACTGGCTACAATACCTTGAGCAAAGGTGCATTCTCCTGGTATTTTGAAGGTGCCTATAAAACCCCCGACGCCCAAAACGACCCTTTTGCAGAAACCATTGTCAAACAGGATACCATTACGGGTGATCGGTTCATCCAAAAAGCGGGCACAGTTTTTTACAGCAATGTGAGTTATGCGGGTGAAAAATTTGGCCTCAGCCTGGAGGGCAAACGCACCCAAAACTTCTCCTGGCGCACCCGCCCACAGGAGCAGGCGAACCGGGGCACGCTGAATTTCATCCCCCCGATGGCTCGTTCGAACACCTACCGCCTGACTTCGCGTTACAATGCGGCTACCCAGGAATTGGGTGAATTGTCCTTTCAGGCCGATTTGCGCTATGCCCCCAGCAAAAAACTGAGCTTTAATGTGAATGTATCCAACATTCAAAACCTGGAGGATGAATTGCTGTATCGGGAGATTTATGCAGAAATGACCTTGAAAATCAAACGCAACACCACCATCATCGCTGGGGTGCAACGCCAAGAATACAACCAGGAAGTATTTGAAGTAAAACCCAATGTGCCGCTGGTGCGAACCATCACGCCGTTTTTTGAATACCAATACAAATTCACACCGCGCAAATTGCTGCGCATTGAAGCACAGTACATGTTCATGCAAGAAGATCCGAGTGTGGAATTGGGTGCCGATTTTGGCTCCTGGGCCTGGATACAAGCGGAATATACCTTGGCACCGCATTGGACTTTTGCCGCCGCCAATATGTTCAATGCTGTGCCGGGAGTGGCCAGCCCGGTAGAAAATGGCAAACGTAAGGCCCTGTACTACCCGCGTTTCGACGTGTTTTACACCATCAAATCAAACCGATTTTCGTTGAGTTACATCAAACAAGTGGAAGGAGTGGTCTGCACGGGTGGCATATGCCGTTTGGAGCCGGCATTTAGTGGGTTTCGTTTTGCGGTGACCAGCACTTTTTGAAAAATGGTTGAGAAGGTTGAGGGAGGTTGAGAAGGTTTAGGCTTCCGCAGCGACATAAACAAGGCCTTTGTCAAAATCACTGCGGCAGCCTAAACCTTCTCAACCTCCCTCAACCGCCTAAACTCTCTTCAACTATTTCGGTCCATCGATATTAGAAGCAGGCTGTTGCTGCTGAGCTTTGTTGTCAGCTTCACGTATTCCTTCCTTCAATTCAGACTCAATAGTGGATTTGGCAGCGTTGAATTCACGGATACCTTTGCCGATGCCACGCATCAGTTCTGGAATTTTTCTACCACCAAACAAAAGCAGGATCGCGAAGAAAATCAAAAGGACTTCCGATCCGCCAAGCGCAAACAACAACATCATTGTTCCCATGACGATCTTTTTTTTTGAATGATCTATGGGTTCTCTTTCGAAAACCCTTGATAAGCACCCGCTAGGAATGCTCTAATGTTAGACAGCCCGCAATGTACGAAGGTTTAAGCAGTAACGCCAGAAAAAATACGGCGAAACGGGCAGAACTTTGACGTAAAGCGGGCAATTTTTGAAGTACTTATTTTTTTAGCCCAATTTCACGCAATCTTTCATCCAGGTACTCACCCGCTGTAATTGGCTCATAATGCAGCGGATTGTCAGCAGTCACACAGGATGGCAAACAGCTCAAATCCATGTCACTGACCGGGTGTAGGAAGAAAGGAATCGACAAACGGGGCAGATGCCATTCTTCTCGTGGTGGATTCACTACCCGGTGCGTTGTTGACTTCAAATAGTTGTTGGTCAAACGTTGCAACATGTCCCCTACATTGATCACAATTTCGTCCTCCTCGGGCACGATGGCCATCCATTTTTCCTCCATATTCAGCAGTTCCAAACCGCCTGCGGAGGCACCAACCAACAGTGTGATCAGGTTGATATCTTCGTGTTGCTCGGCCCGGATGGCTGAAGCTGGCTCATGGGCAATGGGTGGATAAAAAATGGAGCGCAGAATGCTATTGCCGTAGGTGATCTGGGAATCAAAATAGCCTTCGCCCAGATTCAAGTGAATGGCAATGGCTTTTAACAATTGTGCCCCCGTACTTTCAAAGGCGCGGTACAATTGAAAACCCAGCGCAGCAAAAGCAGGTTCTTCCGTTGTTTCTACGTTATCAGGATATTTGGCCTTGGCCGGATGACCAGCTGGCACTTCCTGGCCAATTTGAAAAAACTCTTTCAAGTCGGCCACCTTGGACTGCTTGGCGTGCTCTTTACCAAAAGAAGTATAACCGCGTTGTCCGGCCATGCCGGGCACCTCATACTTTTTTTTGGTCTCGTCTGGCAAAGCAAAAAAACGTTTGGAAGCGGCGTAAAAATCGTCAATCAAACTTTTGGGGATACCGTGATTGACAACCCCCACAAAGCCAATGTTGTGAAAGGCATCGCCCAGCTCTTGCACAAAAGCGGTACGTTCTGCCGCAGAACCATTGACAAACATGGACAGGTCAACTAATGGAATTGCGCGTTTCATGGTGGTTTTTTTATTTGGCTTGCGTCAAAGAAAACACAAGTTAAAGTTTGGGCTTGTAACGAGCCCGTTTCAAAATCGTTTGGCTATCGGTCAGGCGGAATAGTTCTTTCAGCGGGGTGTCGGGGTTTTGCTCCATGTAGGCTTTGATGATCTGCCAACCCAGCCAATCGCCAGTGCGGCCAGGTGCTTCGGCGGGCATCCCTGGTGAATTGGGGCTATACTCCACGAATTTGCGAATCTTTTGCCATTCCGTATTGTATAGCAGGTTTTGTTGTAAAAAATAGGCCCAAATATTGTTCTCGTTTTCGTTCAGCCATTTCCACTGACTGGTCGATACTTCCATTTTGGCCGTATCAGCCGTGAAGGGCAACAAATGATCGAGCAGGTACATTTTTTTGCCATTGTGGATCATGTGATCGAGCAAGGTTTCACCCCCGGGGGCAGCCCCAACAATGTCGCTTACCAATGGCCAGAGGGTTTTGACCGCAATGTGTTCTTGGTTAAAAGTGCGGGTCAGGTACTGCGAAAAATTGGGATTGTCGGGATTGTAATTCAGATAAGGGTATTTTTCGCCCAAAAAGAAATCGAGACCAATGGCCAGGTCGTCGTTGGCGTACACAAAATTGCCGATGGAATACTCGGAGATAAAAGTAGTAAGTGTTGGTACTTTTCGCTCCGGGAAATAGTACTTGTAGTAACGGAATGCTTCTTCCAACTGTTGGATGCTTTCCTTTGGCAACTCGGGATAGAGCACCTGACAGGTATCGTACAAGTGATGCACCGCAGGGTGGGTAATGAAACCCTTGACGAAAGCCACTTCGCCCTCTGGTGCTACTTCTTTCGAGGTAGCTCCCAGGATGTTGTCAAAATAAATTTTGGCAAACGCGCCATATTTTGACTTCAAAAAAGGCAGCTCTTCCGCCAGCTTATTCGTATCCAGTTTGAATAAGTCCTGCTCAAAGCGGCGAACTTTCAATTTGACGGGCGAAATGCCGGATACATCAGGTAAATCATCACGTTTGTCAGACTTGCAGCCTGCAAAAAACGTTAATACACAGAATAAAACCAAAACGTTCTGCCAACTCATACCGGATTAGACTTTTTTTTCATTGCTTAGAATCTAAATTTGTAGTTGAGCGGTTTAGTAGTTTAAATGAGCGGTCACTGAGCGGAGCCGAAATGCCGCTCATTTAAACTACTAAACTCCTCAACCAACTAACCAACACAAAACAATCGAAATATGAAAAAAATTATTGCAGTAGCAGCATTTTTATGCATCGCGCTAACGCAGTTGTCTGCCCAGTTTGAAGATGTAAGGTTTGGATTTCAACTGAGCCCCGCTTTCACGGGTATGAACACTGACAACAAAAACATCAACCGGAATGGTACAAATCTGGGCCTCAAACTGGGGATGATGACTGAATTGTACTTCCGACAAAACTACGCTATTTCTACCGGAATTGGCTTTGCGTTCAATCATGGTGGGTCGCTGACTTATGAATATGGTGGGAAATATTGGGTGCAGTCGGATTTGGGTCCGGATTTGGATACCTTGCCCGCTGGAGTGAAGCTGAAACACAGTTTGCAGTTTATTGAAATCCCGCTGCTGGTTAAAATGCGGACGCGGGAATTTGGCCGCATGCGGTACTTCCTCGAACCTGGCGTGTTCCTCAACTTTAAATCCAAATCGACGGGTAGCATCGAAGGGCGCGGCATCGGCGCCGACGCTGAAAAAATCAACATCAAAAAGGACATCAACGGCATCAGTCTGCTTTGGGGAATGAATGGCGGGATTGAATACAGCCTGGCGGAAACGACCTCTCTGGTGGCAGGTATCGGCTTTCAATCGGGTTTCACTGACTTAACCGAAGACAAAGGCACTATTTTTGACCCTACGGGCAATAAACGTGAGAACTCCAAGGCAACGGGGAGCGCGATAGTGTTGAAGTTGGGGATTATTTTTTAGAAGCATCTGAAGTTCGTGGGTTCGGGCTTTTATGGGAGAGTCATCCTTTCATTCTCGAATCCACGAGCGATATTAATTGTTAATTGTTTTTTGTTTTCGTTTTTTAGCTCCCTAACCACTCTGGCAACACCTTTTCCACCGCCGCAATAAACCCTTCCATATCAAAATTTTTAATCCTTTTCTGCTCCTTCGCTATTTGTAGCACTTCCACAAAAAACGCTGCCAAATAGGCTTTAAACTCGGGAAGTGTGGAGGCCATTACCCGGTTGTAATCCATGCGCCAAAAGAGCTCCAACAATAAGGTGGTTTTTCGATGAAAAACGATTTGGTTGGTGTGGATTTTATCCTCAGGCTGCATAATTAGTGCAACAAACCAAATGTCCTTTAACCCAGAACCAAATGCTTCAAGATTTATCCTTTTTTCCAAAAAATCACCTAACTCATGAGCTGTTTGTGCGTTTATACGAGGTACTTCATGCCAGCACGCGGTGGAAGTGTAAATTGAATTTTTGGTAGCTGCTTGCGTATTCATAACTGCAATTTAAGGGTTTTTCGTTAAAGATCAACCCTATTGCCTGGAGGACGAATCAAAGGTGTTGATCTTTGGAGGTTCTCAGGAAGTAGGGCATAGTTGTAGATTTTAATTTTTTCAAGCTTAAGGCAAGTTCCTGTGTCACCAACGTATTCTTTCAGATAGGTTAAACCTTTTGGAATTTCTAATTTTCGATATCTTCTGTCTTGGCCTATTCGAGTCACTCCATATTTCCAGACTTCTCCGACATTTAAAAAAATCATAGTAGACTGGCCGCAGTTGTAGCATGGATAGAAACCTGCTTTAGTGGCAATGATTACATATTGCTCTGCATTGTCAATCTCTTCTAATTCTTTTTGTAATTTTCCTTTGCGCTGTGGCGCTAACTCATACTGCCCATCTTTTTCTATCAAAAAATCAAAGTCTTCTACATTGAAAGCAGCATAAATAGTGGTTACGAAGACAATAAGCAACCACCAGAGCCTTCGATGAGGTTTTGGGTTGGGTTGTTCAGGCGTTTCATGTTCAGGCTGAACCGAGGGGGGCGACAGTGTCCGGGCATTCATATTTTGTAGGGTTTAAAAAGAATTCAAACATAATATTTTTAGATTAAATAAACAAGACTTATAGTATTATGTATTTGAATTCTTTTTTACCACAAAGGAAAAAAAAAGAGGGCACCAAGGACACCAAGCTAGACGTTGACGACGCTTTGCTTTGTGTTCTTGGTGCCCTCTTTTTTTCCTTCACACTAAAAATTACATGCCGTAATCATCGTGGTGATGGTGGTGTCCGCCACCGCCTGCACTCTTCTTCTCAGGCTTGTCGCTGATCGCAG
The DNA here is from genome assembly GCA_027486765.1 of Saprospiraceae bacterium. Lineage (GTDB taxonomy): Bacteria > Bacteroidota > Bacteroidia > Chitinophagales > Saprospiraceae > Haliscomenobacter. The sequence goes on along the minus strand of JAIXOO010000068.1, from coordinate 42,634 downwards.
CCTCAGTGGTCAGCACCATACCGGAGATCGATGCAGCATTTTCCAGGGCTACGCGAGTAACCTTAGCGGGATCGATGACCCCAGCGGCCATCAAGTCTTCGTATACGTCGGTGCGGGCATTGAAGCCGTAGCCGCTTTTGCCATTGAGTACTTTTTGCAGTACGACTGAGCCTTCGACACCAGCATTTTCAACAATGATGCGCAGAGGAGATTCCAGGGCTTTGCGCACGATGTCGATTCCGATGTTTTCGTCTTCATTTACACCTTTGAGGTTGACAAGTGCTTTGATGGCACGTACCAGTGCTACCCCTCCACCTGCTACGATGCCTTCCTCGATGGCGGCACGAGTTGCGTGCAGGGCGTCGTCTACACGGTCTTTTTTCTCCTTCATTTCCATCTCAGTAGCCGCACCGATGTGCAGTACTGCAACCCCACCTGCCAATTTAGCGAGACGTTCCTGTAGTTTTTCCCGGTCGTAGTCGGAGGTGGTGATTTCGATTTGAGAGCGGATTTGACCAACCCGGCCTTTCACTGCATCGTCGGCACCTTTGCCGTTGACAACAGTGGTATTGTCTTTATCCACGGTGACCCTTTCGGCTTGGCCGAGCATGGTGATGTCGGTATTTTCCAGGGTGTAACCTTGTTCCTCGCTGATCACAGTGCCCCCGGTGAGGATGGCGATGTCTTCCAGCATAGCCTTGCGGCGGTCACCAAAGCCAGGAGCTTTAACCGCTACTACATTCAATACTGAGCGCAGGCGGTTGACGACCAGGGTACTCAGGGCTGAACCATCCACATCTTCGGCGATGATCACCAATGGGCGGCCCATTTGAGAGGTTTTTTCCAAAATCGGCAGGATGTCCTTGACGTTGGAGATCTTTTTATCGTGAATCAGGATAAAAGGATTATCGTATTCGGCTACCATGTGCTCGGTGTCGGTCACAAAGTAGGGCGAAAGGTAGCCGCGGTCGAATTGCATGCCACTTACTTCTTTCACGAAAGTTTCGGTGCCTTTGGCTTCTTCGATGGTGATGACGCCGTCTTTGCTGACGCGTTTCATGGCATCGGCAATCAGTTCGCCAATTTCTTCGTCGTTGTTGGCTGAAATAGTGGCTACTTGTTTGATTTTATTGTAGTCGTCGCCTACTTGTTCGGCTTGCTCTTTGAGGTGGGCAACGGCGGCTTTGACGGCTTTGTCGATGCCCCGCTTGAGATCCATGGGGTTGGCCCCGGAGGTCACACATTTAAAACCTGCATTGATCAGAGCTTGTGCCAAAACGGTGGCAGTTGTAGTCCCATCACCTGCCGCATTGGCCGTTTTGGAGGCTACTTCTTTGATGATCTGGGCACCCATGTTTTCGAGTGCGTCTTCCAGCTCTATTTCTTTGGCTACGGTTACCCCGTCTTTAGTGACTTGGGGTGCACCGAATTTTTTTTCAATCACCACGTTGCGGCCTTTGGGCCCGAGGGTCACTTTAACTGCGTTGGCGAGTTTATCGATGCCTCTTTTGAGCTTTTCCTGAGCGGCATTGCTGAGGGTAATTTCCTTTGCTGCCATAATGGTTTTGATTTTATTTTTCTGGAAGAAATAAGCGAATTGAAGCCCTGTACTGCTACAGCGGCTCACCTCCTGTAGTCAAAGGTTGTGCCAAGCGCAGAATAACCAGCTGCTTTGCCATTTTGGCAGGTAGAATGTCAGCCGGGAGGAAACTTTTTCCAAAAAATGAGGGTTCTTTCGGGTGAAAGCTACCTATTTTGCAGCCTCGAAATCACTCCCACTATGTTTAAGTCCATTGCCCGCAACCCCTATATCTCCCTTTTGACTACAGCCTGGAAATATGCTCGTGAAGAACGCTGGCGTTATTTGGTTGTGTACAGCATGTTTATGCTAAACAATTTGATTGAGGCCTGTTTGCCCATTGCTTGGGGCTGGTTCATCAATGAGATACAGCGAAAAGGTGTCGATGTGTTCAAATCCCTTTGGTTCTACGTTGGGGCTTATCTGGTCTTGCATTTTAGTGGATGGGTCTTCCATTTTTTTGCCCGGATTATGGAGCGAAGCATGGCCTTTAACCTGAGTCGAAACTTTTTACAAGAAATGTACCACAAAGTGCTGCATTTAACGGTAAAGTGGCATCAGGACAACCACAGTGGGATCACCATTAACCGGGTTCGCAAAGCTTATGAGGCGCTCAAAGAGTTTTTTCAAAACGGCTTCATGTACATTCACGCTTTTACCAAGTTCATTTTTTCATTTGCAGCAATGCTCTATTTCTCGCCCTTATTTGGGTCAATTGCAATTTTGTTGGGGTTGATCGCCATTTACATCATTTTCAAATTTGATAAACCTTTAATCAAATACCAGCGGGAGACAAACGAACGGGAGCATATCGTTTCCGCAAACCTTTTTGATAGCCTTTCCAATATAGTTACTGTCATCACCTTGCGGCTGGAAAAGCGGATGGAAAGTGGTTTGATGCAAAGGGTTGCCGAAATTTTTCCTCCATTCCGGCGCAAAATCATGATCAACGAGCTAAAATGGTTTACCGTTGATGGGATTGTAGCCATTATATATTGTACCATCATCGTGGGGTACATCTATCAAACTTATGTTCCGGGTGAACTTTTACTCATTGGCGGTATCGTCACCTTGATGAGTTATGTCCAGCGCTTCACCAGTGTTTTTCACGACATTGCCTGGCAATACAATCAGGTTGTCACTCAACACACCGATGTACAAACCGCCCAAAATATCTTTGATGCTTACGAAAAGCAACACCTGCCCGAATCCGCCGCACCCTTGCCCCAACGCTGGCAAAAAATTCAAATCAAGCAGCTCAACTACATCCATGAACTGGACGGCACACCTGTCGAAGGCCAGTATCGCCCGGGGTTGCACGACCTGAACATCGAAATCGCACGCGGCAAACGGATCGCGCTTATTGGTGAAAGCGGCAGTGGTAAAAGTACCTTGCTGGCGCTGATGCGGGGTTTGTATCCGCCTAAGTCAGGTTTGCAGTTGATTGCCGATGGCAACAATTACGACAAACTGGACGTGCTTTCCGACTACATCACCCTCTTCCCACAAGAGCCGGAAATTTTTGAAAACACCATCGAATACAACATCACCCTGGGCTTACCTTTTAGCAAAGAGGAAGTGATGAAGGTGTGTGAAACGGCGCATTTTATGGATGTAGTGGAGCAGTTGCCTTCGGGCTTGGAGTCCAATATCCGCGAAAAAGGGGTGAACCTCTCGGGTGGACAAAAACAAAGGCTGGCACTGGCGCGTGGAGTCTTGGCGGCCAGAGACAGCGACATCATTTTGTTGGACGAGCCGACGAGCAGCGTGGATCCCAAAACCGAATTGCTGATTTACGAGCGCATGTTTCAGGACTTTTCGGATAAGGCGATTGTATCGGCGCTGCACCGCTTGCACTTGTTGGTGCACTTCGACTACGTTTACGTGATGGAAAATGGACGGGTAGTCGATGAAGGTACGTTTGAGTATTTGCGGGAGCACAGCGCGGTATTCCAGGAGATGTGGAAGCACCAGGAGCAGGCGGGGGTGATTTAGGTATACCGTTGAATAACATTCTAAGGTGCCCCTTGAGTGTCTAAGGTTTCTTAGGTGGTGAAATATGCTTCTCAGTTCTCTTTTTTTCACCACCTAAGACACCTTAGACACCTAATAGGCACCTCAGTTGTGTTTGCACTTGGTTAGAAAATTTTGTTTAATTCCCATCCAGCAAATTCCCCAAAGTTCCCAAAATACTGCCCTCATCCTTGCCACCTTTGCCATAATGCCGCGAAGCTTGCAGCACCCGATCGGCCAAGCGACTGAAGGGCAGCGACTGAATCCAAACCGTACCCGGACCTTCCAGACGCGCCAAGAAAATGCCCTCCCCTCCAAAGATCATGTTGCGCACACCGCGTACCATCTCAATGTCGTAATCCACATCGCGGGTGAAAGCCACCAAACAGCCCGTATCTATTTTGAGCACTTCGCCCAGTTCTAGTTTTTTTTCAATAATGCTACCTCCAGCGTGTACAAAGGCCATGCCATCACCCTCCAGTTTTTGCATGATGAAGCCTTCGCCGCCAAAAAAGCCTCGGCCCAGTTTTTGGGAAAACTCAATGCCGACCGAAACACCCTTGGCCGCACAAAGAAAAGCGTCCTTTTGGCAAATGATTTTACCCTCCAGTTGGCTCAAATCGAGTGGAATGATTTTGCCAGGGTAAGGTGCTGCAAAAGAAGCCCGTTTTTTGCCATCTCCAGCATGGGTATAAGCTGTCATAAAGAGGCTTTCACCAGTAATGAGCCTTTTTCCCGCCGAAATTAATTTTCCCAAAAGGCCTGACCCCTCCGATTGGCTGCCATCACCGAAAATAGTGGCCATTTCAATGCCATCGTCCATCATCATGAAGCTACCCGCTTCAGCAATGACGGTTTCCATGGGATCGAGTTCAATTTCCACAAACTGCATTTCTTCGCCGTGGATGTGGTAATCGATGTCGTGTGCGCTCATAAGAAGTTTTGTTTTTTGGGTGAATACCTAATCCAAAAATAGCACACTCCCAGATGGATAAACTTAGCTTTTAGACTCTGATTGGATTTAAATAGACGGAGGATTAAATGCAAAACACAGAATTAATGCCATTTTTATCCGCAGTTTATCTACTGCTCTTTTTTTTGACCAATGAATCACACACAAAATACCCATAAACATGCGACCATTTTTTTTCTTACTCTGGATTTGCTTTTCACTCCAATTGGCTTGGGGGCAAAACGGCCTCAACCCTTTTCACGGAGCAGATGTAAAAAACCGCTTTGAGTTGAATACAGCCAACCCACAATGGGCGCCGTTCTTTCACGGGGTAGCCAGTGGCGATCCGTTGCAAGATCGGGTAATCATCTGGACACGGGTCACGCCGGAGTCTGCCGATCGGGCAGGCATCGAAGTAACCTGGAAAGTTGCTACCGACCCGGCCTTAAAAAATATAGTCCGCAATGGACGTTTAACCACGGATGCAGAACGAGACTTCACCGTTAAAGTTGACGTTACCGGTTTACAAGCGGGCACTACTTACTATTACGGATTTACTGCGCTTGGCCGCAATTCTCTGACAGGCAAAACCAAAACGACGCCCATGGAGGCACAGGTGAATCATCTGAAATTTGGGGTTGTTACTTGTTCCAACTACCAGGCTGGTTATTTCAACGTGTACCAACGCCTTGCGGAGCGCCGGGATTTGGATGCAATCATTCACCTTGGTGACTACATTTATGAATATGGACAAGGCAGTTATGGTGATAGTACGCTGGCAAAAACGCGTACCCTGCAACCCAAAACTGAAATCTTGTCGCTAGAAGATTACCGTACTCGGTACTCTTTGTATCGATTGGATACCAGTTTGATCCGGATACACCAACAACATCCCTTCATCACCGTTTGGGACGATCACGAAAGTGCCAACGACTCTTACAAGGATGGTGCTCAAAACCACCAGGCCAACGAAGGTAATTGGGCCGAGCGCAAAGCCACCGCAAAACAGGTCTATTTTGAATGGATGCCGATTCGGGACAACGCTACACGTTCGGTTTACCGCAAACTCAGCTATGGCAACCTGATGGATTTGTTTATGCTGGATACTCGTTTAGAAGGCCGCGAACTCCAAATTGAAAGCATCTCCAGCCCAGCATTACAAGATACCAATCGCACCATTTTAGGTGCGACGCAAAAAGCATGGTTGCTTTCTGAACTGTCAAAATCCAGTGCACGGTGGAAAGTGATTGGCCAACAGGTAATGTTTGCAGAGTTTAATGTGGGTTGGGCTGCATTTGGGCTCAATGACCCCTCCTTTACCTTCGATAACCTGGAAGGTTTATTCCTGGATATTTGGGATGGCTATCCGGCCGAGCGGGCACAGATTTTGCAGCATTTAAAACGAAATAAGATCAACAATGTCGTGATGCTCACTGGAGATTTTCATTGTGCTTTTGCTTACGATGTACCTTTAAAACCCACGAACATAAGTTTTTTAGATTTCCCTGGCCTGGGCAAAATACCCAATTACACCGCTGACACCAGCTACACCGCAGCTACGGGAAAGGGGTCACTGGCTGTTGAATTTATGACGCCTAGTATTACGTCTGCCAATTTTGATGAAAACCTGGCGAGCCTCACTACTGCTCAAACGTTACAGAAACAAATCAATACCCCGATTGCTCCATTTCCCGGAATAAGCCTGGGTAACCCGAACCCCCACCTCAAGTTTGTTGATTTGATCCAAAATGGTCATTTTATCCTGGATATCAAACCCGATAGTGTACAAGCCAACTACTATTTTAGTGAAATTTTGAGCCCCAACAATACGGAGAAATTTGCAGAAGCCTGGTACACCCGCAATACTGAAAACCATTTGCGTAAAGCGGCCCTTGCGAGCAGCAATAAAGCACAGCTCGATATACCAGCACCAGCACAACCGCCATTGGCTACTTCTTTGCGGGGGACGAAGTTAAAGACCTCTGACTTTAGCTTACTGGGGCTTTATCCCAACCCTTTTGCCCAAACCAACACTCTACATTATTCCCTGGCAAAAGCAGCCCAATTGAACATTAGTTTGTACAGTACCGATGGCAAACTTATCAAAGTATTGTACAACGATAAAGCTATTCCAGGTGTTTATACTACTGTACTAGATGGTTCGACCTTGGCAGCAGGTCAATATTTTTATAACATCCTGGTAAATCAGGAGGTCATTACGGCAAAAGTCATCATCAAAAAATAGAGCTACCCAATCTTCATCTGGGCAAAAAAATGGGTAGGAAGTTTTTCTACCCAATTTTTTTTATTTTACGTGCAACCCTTTTTAACACTCCTTGTCTTTCCCTTTAGATCAGTGGAAACCTAATGGAGTTGTAGTAATGAGAGGAAACCTAGCTCTTGAAACCTATAAGATCGTAAAATTGGATTACGTTAACACACACCGCGACCTGGTAGAAAAGTGTAAACGAGGCGACCGACAATCGCAGTTCGAGTTGTACAGGCTGTATTCCAAGTCGATGTACAACGTTTGTTTGCGGATGGTGAAGGACGAATTTGAGGCAGAGGATGTGTTGCAAAACGCATTTTTGGACGTGTTTACCAAGTTGAATACCTTTAAATTTGAGTCAGCGATTGGCGCTTGGATCAAACGTATCGTAATCAACAACTGCATCAATGCCCTTAAAAAGAGGCGTTTGCAGTTTAGCGAACTGGAAGACAAACATGGCAACATCCAGGATGATAGCCATCAGGATACCGGGGCAGAAGGACTAAGTGTAGAAGCCGTAAAACGAGCTCTTTTTGAATTGCCCGATGGCTACCGGGTGGTTTTTTCCCTCTATATGTTGGAGGGCTACGACCATCAGGAAATTGGAGAAGTCCTTGGCATCAGCGAGGCGACCTCCAAATCACAATACAGCCGGGCGAAGCAAAGACTGAGAGACATTTTGAACCAGCAGAGTCTGGGATTGTATAAACGTTCTTAGGAACCTTGGAACCTGGAACTTTCGAACCTTTTTTTGTTATGCAACGAGATGAATTAGAAAACTTTGTTTTGGACAAGCGCGAAGCTTTTGATGACGCGATTCCCAGTTTAAAGGTGTGGGCAGACATTGACCGGGCACTGAATAAGCCCTCCGTCAGTCAACCCCTCACTTTCCAGCGCTTTTTTAAAGTAGCTGCCGCAGTGGCAGCCATTCTGGTAGTTGGTGGTTTTGGTGGCAACCTTTTAACCCGCTGGCAACAAGCGGATTCGGCAGCCATCATTGAAAAAGTCAACCCCGAATACCTGGAAATGGAGCAATACTACCGCCAGCAAATCAGCACCAAGGTCCAGCAATTGGCTCGTTATGAGCCCAATGGCACTTTCATGTCCGACATGAAAAAAATGGACCAGGTGATGGAGGAGCTGAAGGAAGAACTCTGTGTAGCTCCCAAAGGGCAAGAGGAGGAAATTATTGCCACCATGATCCAGACCTATCAAACCAAAGTCGCTATTCTGGAGCGCGTTCTTGAGCAGATGCGGACGTCCAAACCGCAACCCAAAAAAACCACAAGCAATGAGGAAGTCAGCTTATGATTTAAAAAAACCGCTCTCGATGTTGTTGGTATGTACGATGATTGCCTGTTCACTTTGTGGCTTCACCACCTCCGGCGAATTTACCAAAACCATCAAGCGAGAGTTTGACATTTCGGCCAATGGCACCACTTACTTGAGCAACAAGTATGGAAAAATTGAAGTCAAAACCTGGGACAAAAACCGAGTCAAAATTGCCGTCACCATTGTGGTTAAGGAAGGCTCGGAAGAAGATGCCCAAAAAGTCTTTAATGCCATTACCGTTAATTTTTCCAACGGTGCCGATTATGTAAAAGCCGAAACTGCTATCGAGCAAATTCGCCGTTCCTGGCTTTGGGACGATGGTAAAGCCGATTACAAGATCAATTACGAAGTGTATGTTCCTGCGACCATCAACCTCCAGGTAGACCAACGTTATGGCGATGTATACCTCGCTTCGGTGAGTGGCAAAGCCAAACTATCGGTCAAGTACGGCAATTTCAAAACCGAATCGGTGGGGGATGGCTCCAATTTTGAATTGGCTTATGGCAATGGCACCATTGGACAGGCGCAGAATGCTTACGTTGGCCTGAGTTATTCCAAACTCACTGTTACCGAAGCGAATGACCTAACGGTAAACAGCGCCTACTCCGGCCTGAACGCGCCCAAGCTCAATTCACTGACCACTACCGCGAAATATGACAATTACAGCTTGGGTACCATAAAAAGCCTGAAAGCCACCGGGATGTACAGCAAGTTTGCCGCCACCAATGCAGGTAGTGTCAACATCAGCGGCCAGTACAATTCCGTGTCGATGGGTGAGATTTCCAAAAGCCTGGACCTCGATCTCAACTACGGCAGTTGCAATGTGTCCTTTTCCAAGGGCCTCACGAATGCTTCCGTCAGAGCCAATTATACCGACGTAACCATGAAGGTGCTGCCCGATCTGTGTTGCTACCAGCTCGATGCCGCCGCCAATTATGCTGGTGTGCGTTACCCTCAAGCCATGAATGTCACCTATGAGGTACAAAAGCCCACTTCTCACGTCGTCAAAGGCCACGTCGGCAACAGCGACGCCCCGATGATCAAGGCTAGTGTGAATTATGGGGGGATTAAGGTGTTGGGCAATTAATGATAAATGATAAGTGATAAATCAATCGGTTTTCATAGCTGAAAATCCAATTCATCACTTATCATTCATCACTCATCATTCCAATTCGTTTCCAATTTTACTGATCTATATTTCCACATCCGCCATTTTAGCGAACGTAAGTTCTGCTGGAATGGCATTTTTATTTTACATTAGACCTGGAAAACGAACTTTGTAAGAAATCAGGTCAAATGAAAATAAAATTCTGCGGCGCGGCCCGGGAAGTCACCGGGAGTTGCCATTTGATTACACTAGAGGATGGATTCAAAATTTTGTTGGACTGTGGCTTGTATCAGGGTGCCGACAAAAATCTGGAGGACTTTAATGCCCAATGGTTGTTTGATCCAGCCGAGATTGATTGTCTGATTCTCTCTCACGCCCACATCGACCACGCCGGGCGCATCCCCAAATTGGTCAAGGACGGGTTCCGAGGCACCATTCACTCCACCCACGCTACCCGCAGCCTGTGTAGTTTGATGCTGTTGGACAGTGCCATGATCCAGGAGCGCGAGGTAGAATACAAGCGCAAGCGGCAAAGCAAAAACCACAATTTTGACGACATCGCTTACGAAGAACCCATTTATACCAGCGAGGATGTCCACACTACAATGGAGCTGTTTACCTCCTATGCTTATGAAAAGTGGTTTCAGGTGCATCCCAAGGTGGAAGTATTATTTCGGGATGCCGGGCATATTTTAGGCAGCGCCAGTGTAAGTTTGAAGATTGAAGAAAAGGGAAAAGTGATCCATTTTGGATTCACCGGAGATGTTGGGCGTCCGCATCGACCCATTTTACGCGATCCGCTCCCCATGCCAGAGATGGACTACCTCATCTGCGAATCCACCTATGGCGACCGGGTACACGAGGCATTACCAGCTGAAACGACTCACCTACTCAACATCATTAAGCACACTTGTGTAGAAAAAGGGGGAAAATTGCTCATTCCTGCTTTCAGCGTTGGGCGCACCCAGGAAATTGTTTATCTCCTGGATCAAATGGCCAATCAGGATCTTTTGCCCCGGATTCCGGTCTTCGTGGATAGCCCTTTGGCCGTGAATGCTACCACCATTTTTGGTTCTCATCCTGAGTGTTTTGACAAAGAATTGTCCGAATACCTGACCATTGATGAAAACCCCTTTGGCTTCAACGGTCTGCGTTACGTCCGCAAAACTGAAGATTCCAAAAAGCTCAATTATTCCACTGAAGCCTGCATTGTCATTGCTTCATCGGGCATGGCCAACGCCGGGAGAATCAAACACCATTTGTTTCACGGCATTGATGACCCCAAGAACACAGTTTTGATTGTAGGATACGCTGCGCCATACACCCCGGCAGGCCGCCTACGTGCTGGGGCGAATGAGATCAAATTGTTTGGCGAATTCAAAGCCGTAAAAGCGGACATTGAAATCATGGACTCCTTTTCGGCGCATGCAGACAAATTGGAATTGGTCGATTATCTGAGCAATCAAAAGGATAGTGCGAAAAAAATCTTTTTGGTCCACGGCGACTACGAGGTACAAAAATCTTTCCGGGGACTTTTGCTTGGGGCAGGTTTTGCCGATGTAGAAATACCGGAACTGGGTCAGGAAATGGAGCTGTAATCGAGGACAAATTCGCATCAGCTGTTCCCTCGCAGATTTCGGAGAATTTTGAATTCGAACCTGCATAAAATTTTGATTTTCAATAGATAATTTTCAAGAAAAGCACAATCATATAACACGTTGATCATCCTCCATCGCCAGCTCAGCACTTGTTTCAGGGCTGGCGATGCTGTATATTCGTAGCAGTTTTGTTGCTCACCCACATTTTTCATTTCAAAAATAGTGCCATGAAAAAATTTTGGTGTGCCTTGGGCATGCTGGGGGTGGGTTGCGCTTTGTACGGACAAACCTTAGCCAAATGGACGTTTGAAAATGTGAGCTCAGCGGTTGCTTCTCTACCCATTCGGGCTTCATTCACGGCTTCGTCTTGCAGCAATGCAGAAGCTTATCTTTCGGGCGGCAACAATGTTGGAACGCCCAATGCTTGCAGTGGCGAAAACGCCTGGGCAACCAATTTTTGGCCTACTTCCGATACCCATTCTGACGGGGATTGTATGGGGTTTACCCTTACCGCACGCACGGTGGATTTGATCATTTCTGGGTTTAGTTTTTCAGCCAATTTATCTTCCGGCAGTGGACCTCAGCAGTACATGCTCTCCTATTACACCAGTACGGGGGATTGGGGCTTGTTGAACAATGGCGGATTTGGCGCGGGAAGTTGTTTCAGTTATGGCGCAGATTGTAGCATTTTGGTGCCTCAGGGCGCGAGCGTGGCCATCCAAATTCATCCATTTGCTCAAGACCCCAGTGCCATGGCTGCCACCTTGCGCGTTGACAATGTCGAAATATCCGGTGCACAGTTTTTGCCCATAGATCTCTTATCCTTCACAGCTAAAGAAGAATCAGACCAAACGGTGTTGCTCAGTTGGCAAACCGCCATGGAAAGTAATGTAGATTATCTTGCCATCGAAAGGAGTGGCGATGCAATTGTATTCCATGAAATCACCCGACTACCCGGACAAGAGGATGGCTTTGAACTCCGGGCGTACCAATTTAAAGATTTAACACCTCTGGAAGCTTGTAACTATTACCGCTTAAAAATCGTCGATCGGGATGGTACTACGAGTTGGTCCGAAATTCGGGTCGTCTGTTTACAAAAGAGCAACTCGTTTTTTGCCAAAGTGTATCCAAACCCTACCAGCGACAAACTCCATCTGGTGTTCCCCATTGATTTGGAACAAACGCAACTCAAGTTGATGGACTTGCGGGGCAAAAATTGGCCAGTTCAGCGCCAAGGCAATCAATTGAATCTGGCTGCTCTGCCCACGGGTATCTATCTTTTACTTTGGAAGACGACGAATCGAAGCGGAATAGTTCGGGTTCAAAAAACTTAATATTCAATTATTTACAAGTATATTAAATAAAAATACAATTATTTTTTCGCAATTTATCGATATGGCACTCTTTTTGGTTTAGGTAAAGGGAAATCACTTTACTCATAAAACCAAAAACGAATGTGGGGAACCTTAAACAGAACCATTACTCCAAAGACCTACGCCTTTGGCTGGCCATCCTGTCTCTCGCTTTGATTGGGGGAAGCATTTTATTTAATTGAATGATGAGTGATAAATGATGAGTGATGAATTTTTCCAGCGCTCAAGGAATAAAATAGCAAGATTAATTCATCACTCATCATTTATCACTCATCATTCTAAATCAGTCCTCTCGCCTTCAATTCCAAATATTTATTAATGGTGTTGATGGAAAGGTCTTCGGGGCGGGTAAGGACGGATTGAATGCCGTATTGCCGGAGGGTGAGTACCATTTGGGCTTTTTCGCTGAGGTATTTTCGGGCCATGGTTTGTTGGTAAATGCCTTCAATGTCTTTCGCGTCTTGTTCGGCAAATTCGCGGACTTCGGTATTGTCAAAAAAGACGACGACCAAGAGGTGGCGGCGATTGATGCGCCGCAAGATTGGCAAAGCCCGTTCGAGGGCAAAAGCACTTTCAAAATTGGTAAACAACAAAATCAGACTGCGGCCATTGATGAGTTTGCTGCTGATGTGGAAAAGCAATTCGTAATTGGCTTCCAGTGGCCTTTCTTTTTCCTTGTACAGCGCATTGAGGATAAAATTCAATTGGGTGGGCCGATTGTCCGCTTTGATGGTCGCGCCAATTTTATCCGAATAAGTGATCAAGCCCGCTTTATCGTATTTTTTGATGATGATATTGGAAATGGCCAGGGTTGCATTGATGGCGTAATCCATTAAGCTTAAGCCTTTAAATGGCATGCGCATTACCCGGCTTTTGTCGATGATGCAATACACCTGTTGGGCCCGTTCATCTTCAAATTGATTGACCATCAAACCTTCCTTGCGGCTACTGGCCTTCCAGTTGATGCTGCGAAAATCATCGCCTGCCACGTAATTTTTGATTTGTTCAAACTCATAACTGTGCCCAATCCGCCGAATGTGTTTAATGCCTTCGCGGGTGGTGGTGCGCTCAAAAGCCCGCATCTCCATTTGTTTCATCTGAATCACGGAAGGATAAACGGCCGCTTTCATAGGGTTTTGATTGAGCTGAATCCGTCGCTCTACCAGGCCAAACAGACCTGTAGCGTAACAGTTCGTCACTCCAAAGCTATATTCGCCCCGCTCCAGTGGGCGTAAATCATAGCGAATGGAGGCCGTTTCACCACCTTGGAGCGTGAGGCTTTGGACAAAATCGCGGGTTTGTAATTGTTCAGGAAGCTCGTCGATGACGTTGATGCGCAGGGTCAGATTGGAGTCGTTGTTCAGATCTAGGTAAACCGGATTTTCGTCCCCCAAACTCATCATGCGAGGCAAACGACGGATGCCACTCAGGTTTACCCCAGCCTGAAACAATAGCATCCAATCGGTCAAAACCAGCGCCAGAAAGATAAAAAGTAAAAATTGCCCAATTGGGAACAAGATGGGAATGGCAAAGCCCAGGGCCAAAACCAGGATTAGTACGCCGCAAACGATAAAAAACCGCGATGGTAAAAAAGTTGATTTCACTAGGATGCGTTTACTTGAAGAAACGATGTTACAACTTTTTTAGGTTTTTCCCAAAAAAATGATCCACATCTCAAGGACTTGGGTACTCCTTTAAAAAAAGCTACTTTTGTACTTCAATTATTTGGAATGAACAACTATATAAAAATCCTGGACTGGTACATAATCAAAAAGTTTTTGTCCACCTTCTTTTTTACCGTGCTGATCTTTTTGATGATCGCGGTCATCCTGGATTTTAGTGAAAAAGTTGAGAAGTTCATCGAAGAGCCCATTACCACCAAGGAAATAGTGCTGCAATACTATCCCAGTTTCATGCTGTGGATTGGTGGCCAGTTGTGGTCGGTCTGTACGCTCATTTCGGTGGTTTTTTTTACCTCGCGGATGGCTTATAGCTCGGAGATCATCTCCATTTTTAATGCTGGGATTAGCTTCAATCGCCTGATGCGCTCCTATTTTTTTGGAGCTGCTTTTTTGACCTTGCTGTACCTGCTTTGTACCCACATCATCATGCCCATTGGGGAAAAATACCGCCAGGACATTACCCACAAATACATCGACAAAAACGACGACAAAGGTAAGGCCACCAACATTCACTTGTTTGTAGCACCGGGTACCAAAGTGTTCATCGGTTTTTACCGCAAAGACGACAGTACCGTCCGTGATTTTCGCATCGAACAGTTCAAAAACCAAGAACTGATTAGCTACACCAAAGCTGACCGGGCCGAATTCATTCCCGAAACCCGCAAATGGCGCCTGTGGGATTACAGTACGCACCATTTCAACGGCTTGAAAGAAAGGCTAGAGATGCACCTGACCGAATCCAAAGACACTACCCTGAGCCTTTATCCCGAAGATTTTGTGGATTACTCCAGTCAACAAAGCATGATGGTCACCCCTCGACTGATGCGCTACATCAACCAACAAAACGCTCGAGGCGCCAGCAATACCCGCAAATACGAATTTGAATTGTACCGCCGCACCGCCGATCCGTTCACCATATTTATCCTCACCTTCATTGGTATGGCCATAGCTTCGCGCAAGGTGCGGGGTGGGTTTGGGTTTCACCTGGCCTTGGGGATAGGGGTTGGGGCCATTTTTGTCTTTTTGTCCAAATTTACGAATGTATTTGCCCTCGGGCAAACCATTCCAGTATGGCTGGGGGCCTGGCTTCCGAACATCATTTTCGCTTTTGTTGCCTTGCGACTCATCCAGACTGCACAAAAGTAACCTGCACATTTTGTTGAAGTAAAAAGTTAAACAAAAAGCCAGCCTTAAATCCAAGGCTGGCTTTTTGTCGTACTAATGCTTACACAAATCCGGTATGAAATCACGAATTCTGAAATTCAGACTCGTTATTTCATTTTTTTCTGAAAGAAAGAGAAATAATGAATAAAAGTTTAGTTATTGATAATCAAGTTTTTATTTAAAATAAAGCCAAGGCTGATTAAACAAAATCAAAGATATTTTGAAAAAAAAGTCCAACTTCTTGCATTTTGTTGAACTAGTATGTACTTTTGATTCAACAAATGTACTTGGCAGCAAGCATAGCCATTAAAACCAGCAAATATGTCTTATCCATCAGATTTTCATACCCAGCTCAATAGCATGTCCGTCCTTCTCCATTCTTTTGCGTTCAACTTGACCAAAAATACGGAGGACGCCAAAGACCTTTATCAGGAGACGGCTTACCGGGCCATGACCAACATGGATAAATTCCGCCCTGGCACCAACTTCAAAGCATGGTTGTTCACGATCATGAAAAACATTTTCATCAACAACTACCGCAAAAAGACCAAAGCCAACACCATTGTCGATTCCACCGATAATTTATACTACATCAATTCCACTGCCAACACCATTGACAACCGGGCTGAATCAAGCATCATGATGAAAGAACTCGTGCAACTGATCGAAAAACTCGATGACAGTATTCGAGTTCCCTTCCTGATGCACTACCAAGGTTACAAGTACCAGGAAATCGCTGATTACCTGGATCTACCTTTGGGAACGGTCAAAAGCCGCATCTTTTTTGCCCGCAAAGAACTCAAGGAAATGATCGGTAAACGATACACCGATATGGTGCTGGACGATGCAGAATAGCATTGGAAGCTGGTACTGACTACATTTGCTGACCTTATTCAAAGCTGGCAGAACTGCCGCCTTAAAATCACCCAATTGACCTTTTTATTTTTTAGATAGCAGTTTTGGCGATGGAGACTTATCTTCATCGCCTAATTTTTTTGTGCAAGATCGTATGGAGGATTATCGTTTTTTTCAAGAAAATTTGTTGAACTGGTACAGTCCCGAAGACCGGCCCTTACCCTGGAAAGGCATTCAAAACCCTTACCACATTTGGCTTTCAGAAATTATCCTGCAGCAAACCCGCGTAGAACAGGGTTTGGCCTATTACCTGCGTTTTGTGGAAACCTACCCTAGCATTGAAGACCTGGCCGCTGCCCCCGACGATGAAGTAATGAAACTCTGGGAAGGCCTGGGCTATTACTCCCGGGCACGCAACTTGCTGGCCGCAGCACGCTATGTTGCCCGTGATCTGGGTGGGGTATTCCCTACGACCTACGATGGCATCCGTTTGCTCAAGGGGGTGGGGCCTTATACCGCTGCAGCGATTGCTTCTTTTGCCTACAATTTGCCGCATGCCGTAGTAGATGGCAATGTGTTTCGGGTGCTCGCTCGTTTTTTTGGCATCAGCACTCCCCAAGACAGCACCGAAGGCAAAAAACAATTCAGCCAATTGGCTGAAGCCTTGCTGGATGCTACCCAAGCTGGTCGCTACAACCAGGCCATCATGGATTTTGGGGCAACGCTTTGTTTGCCGCGCAACCCACACTGCAAAAAATGCCCCTTACAAACACGCTGTGTGGCCTTGGAGGAAAATCGCATCGGAGAACTGCCCGTCAAGAGCAAAAAAATTGTCAAAACAGAGCGTTTTTTCCATTACCTCGTGTTCAATTTTGAAGGTCAGGTATTGATTCAAAAGCGCGAAGCAAAAGACATTTGGTTGGAACTGTACCAATTTCCCTTGTTGGAAAAAGAAAGTTTAGAGCAAAGCTGGGCCTTCTTGCAGGCAGAGCTTTTGGAAAAAAACGGGCTTACCCTCACTCCGCATACTTTACGCAGTGGCTCCAAGGTGTTTCAACAGTTGCTCACCCACCAGGTGGTGAATGCACGGTTTTGGGAGATCGATTTGCAGGCTTTACCCGCAGGAATACCATCCAATTGGGTTTGGGTGAATCGTGAAACATTGACTAAATACGCATTCCCGAAGGTGATTGATCGGTATTTGGGAGATCGGGCATTGTTGTTGTTGCTGTAGGGGCAACCCTTGCGGTTGCCCCCATGCGAACAGGGCAACCGCAAGGGTTGCCCCTACAGCATTTTCTGCAACAGAATTCGATATTCCCCCAGCGTTTCCCGTGCTTCCACCCCAATGATGTCAAAACCATTGCCCAACGCAAACTGCAACATGGCCTTCAAACGATTCCGCGTTTTGAACTGAATGCAGGTAAAACCTTGCTCCCTTGCCCACTCCTCCTGCCGAACCGCCAGTGCTTTGGCCACTCCAAACTGGCGAAATTCGGGCAATACCGCTCCCATCCAGGAATAAAAGACTTGTTCCCCCTTGGCATAGCCCACTTTGAAACCCACTACTTTCCCCACACTTTCTGCAACCAGAATAAGCGCCGGTACCCCTGCCAAGCGCTTTTGGTATTCTTCAGCCTGGTGAGGTGCCCTAAATTCGGGAATACTCATGCTCAGGGCGACGGCTTCCGCGATGCTGCCTTC
This sequence comes from Saprospiraceae bacterium, assembly GCA_027486765.1. Lineage (GTDB taxonomy): Bacteria > Bacteroidota > Bacteroidia > Chitinophagales > Saprospiraceae > Haliscomenobacter. Next base: position 25,005 of record JAIXOO010000068.1, on the reverse strand, counting down.
GCGTATTAGAATGCTTTCAGTTGTCATGACAAATAATCGGCTTGTTTGTACATCAAAAATAAAGCATTTCAGGCGAGAGGTAAAAATAATCCTCCAAAGTGGTTGACAAAAACAAATTATTTTGTAAATTTGTCAACCAAAACCCCGTTTATAAAATCACCACAAAGTTTATCTCAAACCGGGAAAGGAGCATTAAGATGGAAAATTTATTTGGACAACGGCTCACCAACGCCCGAAAAATGGCGGGATTGTCGCTACAAGACTTAGCGAACAAGATGGAGAATGCCGTGACCCGGCAAGCCCTCAACAAGTACGAAAAAGGGGACATGATGCCGGGTAGCGCCGTGTTGATTCGTTTGGCCAATGCCTTGAGTGTAACGGTTGATTTCTTTTTTTCGGAACCAGAAGTAAAAGTTGAGCTGAAGGGCATTGAGTTTCGCAAAAAAATATCCCGCTTGAGTAAAACTGCCGAAATTGCCGTCATTGAAAAAGCCCGTGCTTTTTTGGAAAGATACCTGGAGCTGGAACACTTGTTGCAATTGCCCGCCCAAAGCCACGATTTCCACTACGAACTGGCCGTACGCAGTGGCACTGATGCCGAAGTCGCCGCCGAGGCCCTGCGCAAGCAATGGAACCTGGGCTACGACCCCATTCCCAGCGTGATCGAAATGCTGGAGGACAAGGGCTTCAAAGTACTCGAAGTGGATGCAGACGATGCCTTCGACGGCCTAAAAGCGCTGGTGCAAGGGCATCGGATTATCGTGCTCAACAAAAAGCACAACGCGGTGCGCAAACGCTTCACTGCCCTGCACGAACTGGCCCACCACAGCCTGACTTTTGATACCCGGCTGGAAGAAAAAGACGTAGAACGGCTTTGCCATACCTTTGCCTCGGCGGTACTTTACCCTGCCGAAATGGCCCGCGGTGAAATGGCGCAGGAGCGCTTTCACTTTTTTTTGCAGGAACTGGAATTGATCAAGGAGCGCTGGGGAATTTCCATTGCGGCCCTTTTCCCACGTGCGCTCCATCTGGGGATCATCAACGCCAATACCTACCGGCGGCTCAACACCAATTACCGCGTCAAAGGGTACCATCGCGACGAACCGGGTGAGTTCGGTGGCCGTGAGCGCCCCAGGCGTTTCATCCAACTCCTCTATCGGGCCATTGGCCAGGAGGTCATTTCGATCAATCATGCCGCCCATTTGGCTGAAATGAACTTGGGCGAATTTCGGGACAAATTGGAACAACTGGCATGAAGGACCTCATCATCACCGACACCAACGTCTTCATCGACCTCATCAAAGCGGGTGCGCTGGAGTACTTCATGCAACTGGATTACCACATCCTGACAACAGGTTTTGTGGTGAACGAAATCAACCATCCAGATCAAAAAGCCACATTGGAGCGTTGCCTGACACCCGAACGGGTCGAAATCATCGAATTCAGCGGTGAAGAGATGCTCAACATCCTCCGCTTCCACACCCGCCGCAACCTCAAACGCCTCACCGATAAGTCGGTTCTTTTTCTCGCCGTTCAGCGCCAATGCCCCCTACTCAGCGGCGATGGCGACCTCCGCAAAGAAGCGCAGGACAATGGCCTCACTGTTTTTGGCTCCCTTTGGGTCATCAATCAACTCGTTGAACAACAGATTTGTACCCCTCAATTGGCGATTGCGCTGCTGAGGCGCTTGGAGCGTTGTAATTCGAGGTTGCCAAAGAAGAAAATGGAAGAGATGGTGGAAAGGTTGGAGGGGATTGCGGTGTGAGAGGCATTCTCCTGATTTGACGCTCGGTTTGTTGTATCGGTTCGCTATTTTACTAATCTAATCCTCTGGCAAAAATAAGTGCTCATTTTTCTTGAGCCAAAGAATCAGATAAGACACTTGCAATGAAGCGTTTACTTATCCGATTCTTTGGCAAAATGAGCACTTATTTTTTATCACCCTTAAAACATACTCGCTTCAGCATTATGTCAATGCTCCACACTATTTAGATCATACTTCTTCAACAGCTCCTGGGTTTGCGCCAGGAGGACTTTCAAATCCTCCGCATTGTGCTCTTGATCTTCCGCTACCGGAACCAAAGCTTCATCTGCATCCACAACAGGCTCAGATCCTCCTTCATTACGCTGAAAAAAGGCCGTTTCGGCCTCCTCCTCCACTGGAGCTTCCTGGTGGGAAGAAGTAATTTCGATGATATCTGGAATTTCAGTAATCGTGTCTGGATGGCTGGGCTCTTCGGTTTCAACTTCAGGCTCCCCGGTTAATTCCAGGGCTTCAAGCACGGTTTCTTCGGCAGTATTTTCCACTTCTTCCAGATATCCGGTATCCAATCCGTTATCAGGGCTGAGCTCTGCTTCTTCAGCAAGCACTTCTTCCAGATATCCGGTATCCAATCCGTTATCAGGGCCAGGATCTACTTCTGGTTCTGTGACTTCCTCCATTTCTGGCTCGCCGAGCACTTCATTCAAGGTAGCTTGCGCTTCGGCCTCTTCGTAGGCACTCAGTTCTTCCAAATCTAAACCGTCACCACATTCATCATAGACCTCCTCGGCAAGTTCCTGAACTTCCAGATCGACCTCAAAGCCGTCCACTACAAAGCTGTAGGATTGGCGACTGAGCAAAGGATTGTCTACAACGGGTACACTCAGAATCGGCTCGCGGCTACCGGGGATTTGTACTACTACTTCGTAGGGCAATACGGAGAAGGATACTCCAGTTGCGCCTTCTGCGGTGTTGCCACCACGTACGGTTACATTTACAATTTTCATGGCTGAAAAAATTATTATGGTATTGGGAAAAATGACAAAGGCGCGAAGAGACATGCGCTTGGTAGTGGAGATAACTTAAATTCGGCTCTTTGTGGAAATGATGAATAAAGATAGTCAAATAAGGAATAGTTCTAATTTTTAACCGAAATAATTTGGGGCAAAAAAGAATCAGCGTCGGAAAGTAGACAAGAGCTTAAATACTCGTCGAAGAAGTGGTTCCAGGTGAAACCTTTCCTTCTAAAAATCGTAAAGAGTTGTTTGTTTGCTGCGCACACACTTTTGTTGATCTTTAAAAGGGTGTGCGCAGCCTTAAGGTTTAAAATCCCGCCTTCAAATAACTCCAGCCCAGGCGTTGCTTATTGGCAATTTCTACTGCCCCCGAGCGTACAAAGTTGGCCTCTGGAACAATGGCATCTTTGGGCACATTCCGTTCTTTGAGCGAAAATTCACAAGCCACAAAACTGATGCCTTTGGCGGCCTGTTCTTTGATCTGTTGTTGAATCACACAGCGCTCCGTAACCAGCATATACAGGCCCGGACCATGACAAACCACTTCGATGGGGGTGTTGGGGGCCACGGAGCGGATATTGTTCAGCTGTTTCATCAAAGCCTTGTGCGCTAAGGTATCTTGAGTCACTACCTGAAACACAATTTTATTGTCCTGGTAGCCCTCATCGCTAAGGGTTTGATGGTTTTGCGCCTTCACGAATTGAAAGGCGGACAGCAAGAGTAAGAGAAAGCATATTTTTTTCATCAACAAAGTATTATTTAGGTGAATTGATAATCTACGCCACTGACCTGAGTCAAGAGGGTTTGGGGCGCATCCAATATTTTTGCATTCAGTGGCGGAGTCGGCGTTACTGGCGAGTGTTTGGTTAGGTACTCCCGCATGACCGAATGCAAGGTGTAAGGAGTATTTTGGGCATCCACTACATTCCTGATGCGGCAGAGCATGTCCATGGGGTCACCTTCCCGCTCACAGGCGCAGATGCTGTAGGTTTTGTTCAAATCCAGTGGTTTGTCGCCAATCTCTACTGTTTGAACCCGTTTGCCTTTCTCTGCAAAAGCATTGAAAGAGATTTCCATCCCCTTGAATTTGATCAACCAGCCACCGAAGCGTTGGGAAGCATCCTTGGCAAAAACATTGTTCAGTTCACTCTCCAACCAATTGATGATTTGTTGTCCAGTTACCTTTGCGGTGCGCACCGTACTGTCCACAGGAAGCATATCGAAGATGTAGCCGTTGGTGATTGGGATATTGCCCGTTTGATCAGGAGTGGCTCGGGGCGGGCAAAAGCGGAATCCATTGGACAATACCACATCTACCTCTGGCAATTTCCACTTCAATGAGTCGAGTACCATGGTATCGATCGGGTTCTCCACCACAAAATAACGATAGAGCGGGATGGTACTGTACCCCACAACTTTATAAATGTCTTCAGAAAAAGGCTGCTCATTGGCTTTCACCAAGGTGTTCATTTCCTTATCTGCTTTGAATTTGCTTGCGTCTATCTCATCCAGAGTGTATTGATCTGCAATCACCTTTCCATTTTGGATGGTGAGTTCCAACCTACCGACAAAGGAGCCAAAAGCGCCTGGTTCGACCACTTTTGAATACTTGCACTGGATCGGTTTGCGCACCCGTTCGTGGGTGTCGCCACCCAGGATGTAATCCACGCCTTCACATTCCGGCTTGTTGGCCAAGGCAATTTGTTGCGAGAGGCCCAGGTGCGCAATGATGAGCACATAAGCGCATTGCTCCTGATTGCGCAGCACATCTACGTAGTGGGCGAGGTTTTCTTCTGGCTGGGTATAAATGATTCCTTTGCTGTAAATCGGCGATTGGCGCAAGGGCACCAAGGGATCAGTATAGCCCAAAAAGCCGATTTTTACCCCCGCTACATTCCAGACGTGATAGGGCTGAAAAATCAGTTCTCCCTTTTTCTTGTCGCCGAGGTCATGGTACATATTGGCGCAAACTTTGGGCGCATTGAGCGAGCCCAGCAGCGTTTGCATCATTTTTTTATGGTAGATCACCTCCCAGTTTCCAGGCAGATATAGGTCGTATTCCAACTGGTTCAAAATGGGAACCATCGCTTTTCCGGTCGTTTTGATGGACAATTCACTGCCCTGAAACATGTCGCCCGTATCCAGCACAAAGGTGTAGGGGTTTTTCTTGCGCTCCTTTTTCAGGTAAGTTGCCAGCTGGGCATAACCGCCAGTTTTGCGAAAGGTGATCTGGTCGTTTTCCCAGAACAACTCATCGTGGGGATGTACCTGGCAGTGCACATCGGTGGTTTGCAGGATACTGATGGTAAAAGGTTTATCGGCTTCGGGCAAGTCGTTTTTTGTAGGCTCTGCTGCCTGAACAGCAATTGGAGTGGCTCCAATCAAGCCTGCACCCGCACTCAGGGCACCTACTTGCCGTAAAAACTTTCTTCTGCTTTGCTCCAACATAACTCGGTTGATTGTTGACCCTGGCTTCGCCTCTTCGTTCGGGAGGGCCGATCAGTTCTGTTTTAGCTGGTACAAGTCTCCAGACTTGTACCATTATTAACACGTCTCTGACGTGTGTTTGCTCAATATTTTCGCGTTGCTCATGCGTCTGGAGACGCGAAAATGTTGGTACAAGTCTGGAGACTTGTACCAGCGCTAGCGCCTAAAATTAGAACTGATCGGCCCTGCCTCGTCTGGAGGGCATTTAGGGTTGCGTTAAAAAATAATCATTTGGTTTTGCCTGGTTTAGGCTGAGCTGCCACAATGGGTTGAAAAGGCCCGAACTTGTGTTGCTGTTCCGAAAATCCATCGGTGTAGGGCCCAAAAGGATGATCGATGGGCTTTTTGGAAATATCTGGCCAGTCCTTGGGCACATCCTTGTGGGGACGACTTTGGGCGTTGACAAAAGCGGCTACGTCCCAGGCCTCTTCATCACTAAGCTGAGGTAAGGTGTGACTCACCCCAAGCGGCATGTTGTACTTGGCATATTTGGCAAAATTGCTGACGCGGTACAAACCTGCGCCATCGTTGTAGCTGTTTTTTCCCCACAAAGGTGGGTACACGTATTCGTTGCGGGCCGTATTTTTCAGGCCGCTGCCGTTGGCTTGATGGCAACTTTGGCACTTGTCGACGTAGACCAATTTGCCTTTGGCGGGGTCGGCGGCTCGATCCAGGTAGGCTAATTCTTTCAAGCCTGATCCCTCCGCCTTTTCACCCTTGGGTACATCCGCTCCCAAAAATTCGATGTAGGTCTTGATGGCCTGCATCTCTTTGCTACGTGGATCGAGGCCTTGCCCATTCAGGCTGCGCTCAAAACAGTCGTTGACCCTTTTGTAGATGTCTTCTTCCATGCCACTCCTCGCCCGGAATTTTGGATAAGTGGAAGCAACGGAACCATAATTGTTGCCAAAAATTTTGGTGCCTGCTTCCAGGTGGCAGTTTTGACAGTTCATGCCATTGCTGATGGCTTTAACCGAGCCTTTTGGACCCAGGTATTTGGCAGTATGGGCAATCAGCTGTCGGCCATAATTGACCTGTTCACGTTTTTTAGTGTCGCTGATTTCACTCGGTTTTGGTGCGATCCAAAAGGTGCTGCTCGCTGTGCTGGCCAGTATTAGTTTTTCGTCGGGTGCGTTTACCTTTGGACGCGGAGTGGTCACCCGATTAAAAAAAGTCATCAGATCCTCGTTAAACGCAAAAACGAGGGTCAGTAAAATCATGCCTACAAATAGAATGGATACAGCATTGGTCAGAAGCTGGATGGTTTGTAACATCCCACGGTCGAATGAATCTTTACTTTCGTTTTTCATAACTCCATTTTGTGCGATCAGAAAATCAGTAGGTGCGGTGTACAGCGTTACGCTTAAGACAATATAGGTCAGTTTGGGTCAAAGGAGGTACATGGAATTTTTGCTAAAAGTATTCGCTTGGGCTTGAAAGAAATGTGACGCTGGTCACAAAGAGCTGAAATTTTATTTTGGGTACACCTTAATCGGCAAAATAGGATTGGTAATTTTTTTCTACAAAGTGATCTGTTTCACAGAACGGCTTATCAAAGCCTCCGAGTTTTGTCCCATCAATTGAACACCATCAAAAAATGAACACAATGAGCTTTTTTCAATCCCTTTTTGGTACTACTTCAAGCAGCAAATACCAAAACATCAGAGCTACTGAGTTTTTAAAAGTTGCCGAAGAAACTCCTGATGCCATCGTTATCGATGTACGTACACCTGCTGAGTTCAAAGGAGGGAAGCTACCCGGTGCCAAAAACATCGACTTTTTTTCCAAAGATTTCACCAACCAGATCGATAAACTGGACAAAGACAAAACTTATCTCCTTTACTGTCGCAGTGGCAACCGCAGTGGCCAAGCCTGCAACATTATGGCGGGCCGTGGTTTTACCAAACTATACAACATGGCAGGCGGCGTAATGAGCATGTAAAATAATGATGAGTATGCAAATGATTTTGCCGAGCATGAAGCTGCGCCCCAATGCCAAAATTGTTTATTTTGCAGACAAGGTCCTATTGGCATTACAACGCAGGGGCGCAGCTTTACACTAGATAATGGCAAAATCTTACTGGAACACGATCAATCCTTACCCAAACTGGTTCAAACAGGTCAACCGCCGGACGCTGAGAGCCGACTTTATGGCTGGCATAACGGGTTCCATTATTGTGTTGCCGCAGGGTTTGGCTTTTGCGATGATCGCTGGCTTGCCTCCAGTTTATGGCTTATACACGGCCATCATTCCGCCGATTGTTGCCGGGCTTTTTGGTTCTTCCCTACACATGGTGTCGGGACCTACTACCGCCAATTCACTGGTGATTTTTGCGGCTTTGAGTCAACTTGCAGTGCCGGGAAGCACTGAGTACGTGACTCTGGCCTTTTCCATCACGCTCTTCGTAGGCATCATTCAATTGAGTTTTGGCCTGGCCCGCTTAGGCATTTTTGTCAATTTTGTCTCCAGCACAGTCATCACTGCTTTTTCAACCGGAGCGGCACTGTTGATCATGATCAGCCAGTTGAAAAACATCTCGGGGGTAAGCATCAAGAATGGTCTGAATGCTTTTGAAGTTGTTTATGTTTTTTTTGAAAAAATCCACGAGTTCAATTTTCAGGTTTTTTCGGTGGCGGTGATCAGTTTTTGTACTGCGGTGGCGCTCAAATTGTGGAAGCCCAAATGGCCCAATCTGATTGGCGGCTTGGTCATGGGCAGCTTGTGTGCAGTGGCGTTTGGGGGGGAGGAAATAGGCATTCGTTTTGTTGCCAGTATCGATCATGCAATCCCTCCCTTGAGTTGGCCCAGCTTTTCGGTATCGGAATTTTCAACCCTTTTCCCGAGTGCCTTTGCAGTGGCCATGATTGGACTCATTTCGGCCATTGCCATTGGAAAAAACATCGGGAGCCAGTCCGGGCAAAGGATTGACAGCAACCGGGAGTTTGTAGGGCAGGGTTTGTCGAATATTGTGGGGAGCTTTTTTTCAGCCTACGCCAGTTCCGGGTCTTTTACCCGTTCGGGCGTCAATTACCAGGGGGGAGCCCGTACCCCACTTTCAGCCGTATTCGCTTCTTTGATTTTACTGGTGCTCTTGCTCTTTGTTGCTCCCTTGGCGAGTTATTTGCCCATTGCCGGAATGGGAGGAATCATTTTATTGGTATCGATTAATTTGATTGATACCCCGGAGATCAAACGTATTTTTCGCGCCAGCCGCCTGGAGGCGAGTGTTTTTGTCATCACTTTTATTGCTACCCTCTTATTTTCTTTGGAATACGCCATTTTCATGGGCATCATGGTTTCGCTAACTTTCTTTTTGTATAAAGTTTCTACTCCGCACATCGCAACGATGGCTCCTGATCCAACAAAGCCCGACAACAGCCTTACTTTCATCAAGCGCAAACCGGAGTTGCGGGAATGTTCACAAATCAAAATCGTCCGCCTGGATGGCCCCATTTTTTACGGCGCGGTGGATCATATTTCAGATTTTTTCGACCAGGTGCGCGAAGGCAAACACAAGTATTGCCTCATCTTGTGCGAAGGGGTCAATTTTATTGGTTTATCCGGTGCGCATTGGTTGTACGAAGAGGCCGAACGTTGGAAGGCTAGAGAGGGTGGGCTATATTTGTCCAACCTCAAATTGGTGGCGCAGGACGTGTTGATCCATAGTGGGTTTAAGGCTTTAATTGGAGAAAATCACTTCTTTATTGCCAAAAAAGATGCCATTGAATACCTCTATACCTTGATTCCGGACGAGGCTTGCCGGACTTGCGAAAAGCGGGTATTCCGGGAATGTAGGGTGAAAGCTGAGGCAACAGAACAACAACCGGAATTGGTTAAAATAGAAACCGCGGAATGAATAATAATTAATTTTTATGTCAAATCATCCAATAACAAGATTTTGCAAAAGCAGATAAAGTTTTTTTAACTTAAAAAATGGATATAGTAGTCAATTTGACGTAAATTAAATTCAAAAAAAGTCAATAGCTTAAATTTATTACCGATTTTAGACACAATCCTCTTAATCTACAAAGTATTTCAGCTATGGCAACCATGACCGCAACCCGCAGTGAATTCCTCATTGCCAAGGAAGAACAATATGGCGCACACAATTATCACCCACTGGAAGCCGTCATCGAACGGGGCCGGGGTGTACACGTATGGGATGTTGAGGGCAAGCAGTATTACGACTTCCTCTCGGCATATTCGGCGGTCAATCAGGGCCATTGTCACCCTCGAATCATTGAGGCGTTGACCACCCAAGCACAAAAACTCACCTTGATTTCGCGGGCTTTTTACAATTCGGAATTGGGGCCTTACGAAGAATACATCACCAAACTATTTGGCTACGATAAAGTCCTACCCATGAACACAGGTGTAGAGGCCGTGGAAACTGCACTCAAACTCTGTCGCAAATGGGCGTACGAAATAAAAGGGGTACCTGCCAATCGGGCCAAAATCCTCTTCGCTACCGGCAATTTCCATGGCCGTACCCTTTCGGTGATTTCGGGTTCGACCGATCCTTCCAGCCGCGGAGGTTTCGGCCCGTATATGCCCGGCTGGGAAATGGTGGAGTACAACAACCTGGCCGCTTTGGAAGCTGCATTGGAAGACCCTGATGTGGCAGGGCTGTTGATTGAACCGATTCAGGGGGAAGCAGGAGTAGTCGTTCCCGACCCAGGCTATCTAGCTGCGGCGTTTCGCATGTGTCGGGAAAAGCAGGTGCTGTTTATCGGTGACGAAATCCAGACCGGGATCGCGCGCACGGGGAAAATGTTGGCGCTGGATCACTACGATATCAAGCCGGACATCCTGATTTTGGGCAAAGCGCTTTCGGGTGGTGTATTGCCAGTGTCGGCGGTATTGGCTGATGATGAAGTTATGCTGTGTATCCGCCCGGGCGAGCATGGCTCCACCTATGGCGGCAATCCACTGGCTTGTGCGGTCGCCCACGCGGCATTACAAGTGGTATTGGATGAAAAGCTGGCCGACAATGCTCAGAGAATGGGGGAAATGTTTCGGGGTGCCCTGAATGAGTTACGGAAAGAAACCGATTTGCTCACGTTGGTACGTGGCCAGGGTTTGCTGAATGCGATTGTGATCAATACGAATGAAGATTCGGATTTGGCCTGGAAGATTTGTTTGCAGTTCCGGGATAGGGGCTTGCTGGCTAAACCAACGCATGGCAACAAAATTCGCTTGGCACCGCCATTGGTGATCACGGAGGAGCAGTTGTGGGATTGTGTGGGGATTATCCGGGAAACGCTGTTGAGCTTCTAAGGTGTGTCTTCAGTGCCTTAAGTTTCTTAGGTGGTGAAATTAAAAGTTTTTTTTCACCACCTAAGAAACCATAGACACCAAAAAGGCACCTTAGTATTAATGAATATGCCCCGCCTTCTGCGAAATCTCCAACATCCGGTCGATGCACACCCGTCCTTGTTCAATCACCCAATCTGGCAATAGAATTTCTGGCGTTTCGTGCTTCATACAGAGATAGAGTTTCTCCAGTGTGTTGAGGCGCATGTGGGGGCATTCGTTGCAGGCGCAATTGTTTTCAGGTGGTGCGGGGATGAAGATTTTATCTGGCGATGACTTTTGCATTTGGTGTAGGATACCCGCTTCGGTGGCCACAATGAACACTTTACTGGGGCTATTGATGGTATACTTCAACAAGCCCGTAGTGGAGCCAATATAGTCCGCCATCTTTAGCAAGTGTTCTTCACATTCGGGGTGGGCGATGAACTCCGCTTCGGGGTACTCGCGCATCAGTTTATTGATTTTTTCCTGCGAAAAAATCTCGTGCACCATGCAGGCACCATCCCAAAGTACCATGTCGCGTCCCGTCTTTTTGATCAGGTAGGCCCCTAGGTTTTTATCAGGAGCAAAAACGATTTTTTGATCCTTGGGGATGCTATTGATGATGTCGACCGCATTGGTGGAGGTACAGCAAATGTCGGTCAGGGTTTTGAGTTCAGCCGAACAATTCACGTAGCTCACGACCACGTGGTCGGGGTATTTTTCCAAAAACTTCTTGAACAAGGGTGCTGGAGCCGAGTCGGCCAGAGAGCAACCTGCCTTGAGGTCGGGCAACAACACTTTTTTATGAGGGGAAAGCATCTTTGCGGTTTCCGCCATGAAGTGTACGCCAGCAAATACAATGATGTCCGCATCGGTATTGGCCGCCTCGCGTGAAAGCCCCAGGCTATCGCCAATGTAATCGGCGATGTCCTGAATATCGGACTCCTGATAATAATGCGCCAGGATGATGGCATTTTTCTCCTTTTTGAGGCGGTTGATTTCCTCAAAAAGATCAAGGGTAGGGTCTACCTCCAAGTCGAGGTAGCCTTTTTTGGTCAGGTTTTCTTGGGCAATTGCAATGGCGTCCATGTTCGGAAATTGAAAAGGATTTGACGTTTAGATGTTATTCTAACGCAAAGGTAACGAAAAAAGTTTTCTACTTATTTTAGAAATGAAACTAAGTAGACAAAAATTGCTTTTTTCGGGATTAGTTTCTATCTTGACTCCACAAAATAAAAGCATGACCGCAACAAGTTTGCAATATCATTCTACTCATTCCGATTTGTTGATTGGAACCTATAGTATTGCTGAATATCTAGAGATAGAGCGCAGCAGTGGGGAGCGTCATGAATTTTACAATGGTCAAATTATTCGTATGGCGGGAGGAAGTGTCAATCACAACCGTATTTCAAAAAACATTGTACAGTACTTGGGCAATGAGTTGGATAAAAAAGAAGGCTTGGAATTGTTTGGTAGCGATCAAAAGGTTTACCTTCCAAAATTAAATGTATACCTGTACCCTGATGCCATCGTGGTTACTCAAATGCCAATTATGGCTGAAAATATGGCCCAGGCAATTTTAAACCCCTTATTGGTTGTTGAAGTGCTCTCCCCGTCCACCGAAGATTACGACCGCAAGGATAAATTCATGAAATACCGTACCCTGGAATCCTTCAAGGAATACGTGATTGTTCAACAAAACAGCGCAGAAATTTTAACCCTGTTTCGCAGCGAGCCGCATATTTGGGAAGAACAGGAGTTTGCAGGCGTAAGTAATTCCGTTTATTTCAAATCTATTGATGTACATTTACCTTTAGCCTTGATTTACAAGAACGTTAGCTTGTAATTCAAGATCCTTCCAATCCCATACCATATCCACATCAACATGTGGTTGTCCACACTCAATTCTTCCCCCAATTTTGTGGTATGGAAAAGATCAATATTGCTATAGTCGAAGACGATAACCTGATTCGGGAAAGCCTGGAAAACTTTCTGTGCGAACATCCTTCCCTCAGCATCAGTTTGGTTGCGGAAAGTGTGGAGCTGTTTCTGGAGGCGATCAAAGATGCGTCCCGGCCAGTAATCGACTTGCTATTATTGGACATTGAACTACCAGGCATGACAGGCATCCAGGGCATTTACCACATCAAGCAAAAATACCCTCAGCTCGACATCGTGATGCTGACCACCTTTGAAGAAGAGGAAACCATTTTTAACTCCCTCTGTGCCGGGGCCTGTTCTTATATTTCCAAAAGGACGCCGCTGGCGACCATTCGGGAGGCAGTATTCACCGTACACCGGGGAGGCTCCTACATGTCGCCCTCCATTGCCCGCAAAATTGCCCAGCATTTTATGCCCAAGGAGCAAAAAGAGGGGGAGCTATTGTCCGTGCGCCAAAAGGAAATCGTGCAGGGCATCGTGGATGGTCTGAGTTACAAAATGATTGCGGATAAACTCAACATCTCCATTGATACCGTGCGGGACCACATCAAACGAATTTACCGGGCGCTGGAGGTGAACAGCAAGGCAGAAGTGATTCGGAAGTCGTTGGAGGGGGAGATTTGAGAATTTGAGCTGGAACCTACATTTTTAACCATAAAACACCTAAAACCATGGCTTTTCACACTTTTAATGAAACAGGGCAAAACCATAGTCGTCAAGAAGTTGAAACAAAAATTACCCAGGCTCAAGAGGATGATAGATGGAGTTTCGTAGAGAGAGAAATCCTGGAACAATTGTTGGCATCGTCAAATTGTGTAGGCATCCGCGTATACAATACATTTAATGATGAGTCGCACAATCGCCTTATTGTTGTTGGTGTAACTGAAGATGGTGCTGAAATTCAAAAAACTTCAGATGGCGAGTCTGGCTATCTCACGAGCAGAATAAAAATTGCAGATAGTGGAGAAATTGCAATCTTAAAATCCAATAACATTTTGAGAGATACTGCGCTTGTTCAGGTCAGGGTTCGTCGTGCCCAGCCGGATCTCGATTTTGCTTCTTTTTTCAGCGCAGAGACCATCCGTCAACTTTTGAAACCCGAAGATTGTAATGGGGTGAATTTTTATTGGATTAAAATTCAGCAAACGGAGCAAATTAGCTTCCCCTCACATTTGGCAGCTTCGGCGCAGTTTTCTGACGACAGTAAACAAATCACTTTACCAGAAGATGGGGTTTATATTTCTTGTCCTTTGCCTTGCCCACCACATTGTGCACCAGAGGCTACAACCAGCAATGCCGGTGATAATGCAGCTGTAGAATTTGACGCTACTATGAACGCGCGATCGCAAAATAGAGCAAGGGAGGTAGACATCGATGAAAATAGTTTTGACCGATATCTGTTGAGTTGGATGTAAGATGTGGTACGCCAAAAAGATCATTTTTTTGCTGTTTTGGGGTATTGGGTTGTTCGGTTTCAGTCAACCCAAAACCCAATTTCAGTTTCATCATCTTTCTCGTGAAGATGGCTTAATTCTGGATGAAAAAACTTTCATCTACAAGGATTCCTATGGCTTGACTTGGCTCAACTCCCGCCAAGGTTTAAATTGTTATAATGGACATACCCTCAAGACTTTTGAGGAGATAGGAGATAAGTCAATTAATAGTCCATGCTTTGAGGATAAAAATGGAGACTTATGGTTTTCGACTTTTGATGCAGTTTATTGTTACCAGCGTAAATCAGCTATTTTTTTGAAGTATATCCTCAAAAAGGCCTCCTTTAGAGACTATCATGCTTTTCATTTGGATAAGAGTGGAATACTTTGGTTGCGGATTGGAACTGGAGAAAAAGGACACCTTTATCATTTCAACACCAGAGAGAAATTATTTAAAGCTTTGTATCCACTTCAAGGTGAACGATGCTATGTAATCAGTGATTCCTTGGGCGAGGCACGACAGATCATCTCCACTGATCACAATGATGAGAAGGGTTTATTAATTACTGATGTTCATACAGGCAATCAAAAACGCAAGCAATTTTTTCATTTCTCCAACGGCAACCCAATCCGTTATCCTGCGCATGCCAATACCATTTATGCAGAGGGGGATAGCGTCATTTGGGTAAGTACCTACGACGGAATTGGGGTTTATTACCCTAAACGCGATACTGCCTGGGTAGAAGTAGACATTAATCAAATCATTGAACTTGAAGGAGAAGAAATCGGCGAGGTATGGGACATTGTCCCTTATGGGCAAAGGTATCTCCTAGCTTCAACCGAAGAAAAAGGGCTTTTGCTATTCGATAAACAATTACGTCAGTTCGTAGCTCAAGTTAAAGCGGATTTCAACAACCCAACTGGGTTAAAAACAAATTTTTTAAAAGGTTTATTCCTGAATAGAGACCGTGAACTCTGGATCGTTGAAGTGGGAATGGGGCTTGCGTATGCCCAACTTAACAGTTTGAAATTTGAACAAGTGCCTTCAGTAAAAGGGCAAAAAATAGAGGCCCTGTTTGAAGACAATGCAAAAAACATATGGTGCTCGACCTTGAATCCTGGAATTTATGTGTTCGACCAACAAGTAAATTTACTACATCATTCTACTCAATTTGACATTCCTAGTTATCAAAATGAGGCTCCGTTGCCACCCTTTTTAATCATTTTTCAACCTAAAGATGGAAGCATTTGGGCCACCTATTTACAAAACCTGTTGCGATGGAATTTCTCCAAAAAAAAATTCTACCTTGAGCCTCAGTACATTTTGCCTAACCAAGACGATGATATAAAATCCTACTTTGGTACTAAGGACGGAAAATCGCTGGTAGCCATTCGTAATACAATTGATGAGCTCCGGTTCTCGGGTGTTTTTTTTACTCACCATCCTTTCTTAAATTTCAAAGCCTTTCATCTTCAAAACATCAGTACTTTTTTCCAAGACACTCAGGGCTACTATTACATCGCCGACAATTACCACCGTTTGCTGATTTTAAAGGAAAAAAATGGCCAACTTCAAAAAATCCTCGACTTGGATAAGGTTGGTGAATGCTATACTTTTTATGAAGCTCCCACCAAAATATGGATTGCCTCCAGCAGAGGGTTGTTTAGTTTAGACAAACAAATGCTTTGGACAACGCAAAAAAGCACCCTTGAGGCTGCCCCTCGACTCCCCCATGAAACTTTCTATGCTATCATTCCCCATGCGGGTTACCTCTGGCTTACGGGCAACAATGGTCTCATCCGTTATCACCCTGCGCAAAAACACTGGGATCGCTTTTCACAAGCAAATGGATTGCAAAGTCAGGAATTTACCCCTCGGGCTTGGATCAAGGCTTCTGATGGTAAAATCTGGTTGGGAGGACCAAATGGACTGAATGTTTTTCACCCGGATTCAATCAAAAACAACCAAAGTTTTCCGCCCTTGATGATTGAACACATCAAGGTGAACGACCTTGATTTCAAAACCGAAGAGAACATCCAGTTGCTACAAAAAATTCCCAACCTTCGGTATCAGGACAACACGCTCTCTTTTGACTTCCTAGCCATTGAATACAATGATCCCGAAGCAATTCAGCTCAAATACCGCCTACGTGGACAAGACGAAACCTGGGTTGAAACACCTAATCCAGGTTTCGTCCGTTTTTCCAAATTGCCTCCCGGCGCTTATACGCTGGAGGTCATCTCGACCAATTCGGACGGCATTTGGATGCCAAAACAAATGGCCAAACAACTGTCTTTTTTCATCCTCACCCCCTGGTATCGTACCTGGTGGTTTTACCTCCTTTGCATCTCCACCATCACCGCCATCGCCTACGGTATCTTTAACTACCGCCTCCAGCAAGCCCTCAAAATTGAGCGCATCCGGGTACGGATATCCAGCGATTTGCACGACGATGTGGGAACGCTGCTTTCGGGTCTGGCCATGCAATCCGAAATTCTGGAGTTAACCGCCCCAGAAAAGACCAAACCCAAGCTTCAACGCATCAGCGAATTGAGCCGCAGCGCCATGTCGCGCATGCGGGATACCGTGTGGGCCATCGATGCGCGCAAGGACAAACTTGAAAACCTGATCGACCGCATGCGCGAGCACGCTGAGGAAACCCTCATCCCCAAAGACATCTTGCTTGCCCTGGAAGTAGACCAATTGGCCCTGAGCAAAAATGTACCTTCCCAAATTCGGCAGGCGCTGTACCTGATTTACAAAGAAGCGATCACCAATTGCGCCAAACACTCCAAGGGTGATAAAGTGAGTGTAAGACTGCAAAAATTCGGCCCCAAGGGCCTGGAAATGTCCATCCACGACAATGGTGAGGTGCAGCAAAAAGCCTACAAAACTACGGGTTTGGGCCTGTCCAATATGCGCATGCGTGCGGAGCAAGTTGGCGGTACTTTTCAGGTGGATACCAGCCGGGGGTTTTTGATCACCGTTCAAATCCCGCATTTTTCCTAAAACGTACCCATTCTTGACCACATCAAGATGTGGATGTGCACCCACCAACATAGCTGCAACTTTGTAAGGTAATCCAGATCAACACAACCTTACAAAACACCTATTATGGCCTTGCTTCCAAAATTCAAAAAAATCAACAACGCCCAGGAATTGGACGTATTTGCCAGTACTTACACCCAGTGCTCAGGCTTCAATGTCAACCGCGATTATTACGAAAATAACCAGGTTTTTGGTGTCTATTGGCAAAAGCGGATGATTGCCGGCTTTGTACTCGGCACGGGTGAAACCCTGCGCACCCTGGAAGTTTTTGTGGGTGAAGAACACCGCAGTGGCTTGTATCAAAAAGTAAAAGCCACCGTACCTCACACCGAAATGTGCTGTTTTTGGATGGAACCAAGTACCCGCAAAAAGACGCTGCTCAACTTCTTTGTCTGGTTCTGTGTGGCGTATGCCCTGCGTTTTTTTGGCACCCAGCAATTGCTCTTTGGCACCAACTCGGTGCGCCTTGCCGCTTTGTACAGTGCGGCTTCCAAAGCAGAGTTGATTCACTCTGATTACCTGAAAAAGAAGCGCACTTTCGTTTTTTCGGGACCAAGAAGACATTGCCTGTTGGGGGTTGCCCAGATTTTGTGGTACAAACTCAAGCGGACGCTGAAGATTGCGAACCAGCGGAGCCGGGTTCAAGTAAACTTTTCCAAACCAGAGCGGCGGGATTTTTTTACTAAAGCGGAAGCGATGTGATCTGTTTAGTAGTGGGGCAAAATGAACATTTATTTTTTTATTGCCCCTTATCAATTCTTCTTCCGCGAAGTAGTGTCTTTTTTTGTCTTTTTCAGCAAAGTATCCACTTTTACTTTCTTCCGCTTGCCCTCAAACAAAGGCTTCAATTGAATGGTATCAGGTCCTTTGATTTCCGGGGCTTTCTCTTCCGGCTTGATGGGCTTGGGCGGACGGGCTAAGGTGTCCCGATCAAAATAGGCTTCGGCAATGACCAGTGAATCCACAATTTTGGTAGCCTGCCGGAAAGCTTCTTCCTGGCAGGCTGTAATTTTGGCCCTGCGGTATTCCGTGATTTTGCGCTGCAATTCCGCATCCATTAAGCGCTGCATCTCCTCTTCACTGTATTCCTTTTTGGAAAGGCAGGCTGGGAGAAGGAGCGTTAAGCACAGTAAAAGAAGGAGTTTTTTGGTGTAGCATTTTGCAAGGTTCTCAGGCCCATGCATAGTTTTAAATTCAAACCGACTTTCTATAGCTGAGCTCCTTTTCATCGTGAATATCTTTTTCTTAAATCTTCCTCTTCCTTCCGGCGTACGAGCAGCATAGAATCCACCAGGTGTTGGACTTTTGCGGCCTGTGTACTGGAACATAAACTATCCATTTCAGCCGATAAACCTCCCTTATTGACGGCGCGTAGGAACAAAGTATCTACTTGATCCCGTTGGGTAGTCGTCAATCGAAGGGGTGGTTTCTCCCCGCAGGAAAAAGCCCCAATGCTCAAAAGCAAGAAAGCAAAAACCGACATTAAGCCTTTTTTATCCATACCTTATTATACTATCAGCACATTAGTAGTGGGACAAAAATAATCGCCCAGTAACCAATCAACACCTTATCTCGACAAATCGATCACCTTCCGCCGCAATTCAAAGTTCTGCCCCAGGTAGACCTTGCGCACCATTTCATCGGCGGCCAGCTCCTCAGCGGTACCCGCCTTGAGGATGTTGCCTTCAAACATGAGGTAGGCCCGATCGGTAATCGAGAGGGTTTCCTGCACGTTGTGGTCGGTAATCAAGATACCAATGTTTTTTGTTTTGAGTTTGGCCACGATGTATTGGATGTCTTCTACCGCTATGGGGTCGATCCCCGCAAAAGGTTCATCCAGCAAAATGAAAGTTGGATCGGTAGCCAAGGCCCGGGCAATTTCAGTCCGGCGGCGCTCACCACCCGAAAGGGTATCCCCCCGGCTTTTGCGCACCTTGTGCAGGTTGAACTCGTCGATTAACACTTCCAGCTTATCTTTTTGCTCGGCTCTGGAGAGCTTGGTCATTTCCAATACGGCTTTGACATTGTCTTCAACCGTAAGTTTGCGGAAAACCGATGGCTCCTGTGGCAAATATCCAATCCCTTTTTGGGCGCGTTTGTACATGGGCAAGTTCGTGATCTCCTCGTCGTTGAGGTACACCTTGCCTTCGTTGGGCTGGATAAAACCAACGACCATGTAGAACGTTGTGGTTTTGCCAGCGCCATTTGGCCCCAGCAATCCTACAATTTCGCCCTGATTGACATTGATCGAAACACCTTTGACCACATGGCGTCGACCGTACACTTTAATGAGGTTATCGCTGCGAAGAATCATGCTCTTTTATAGTTCCAAGGTTCCTGGTTCCAAGGTTCCAGGGTTCCAGGTTCCAAAGTTCCAGGGTTTGACCCGAACTTTGGAACTCTGGAACCCTGGAACTTTGGAACCTCTTTTAAGACCCCTTTAGAGGGAGATTTGTGTTTAGTCAACATAAATTACCTTGCGCAAAAAGCGAAAACCAAAGGAAAGCTCAAAGGCCAGGTTGGTACTTCTGCGTTGGGGTAAGGTGATGTTGCCCCGAGGAGCCCAGGGGTTTGGGTTGATGATGTTCTCCAATGGTGGCTGATCGTATTGGTAGGAGAAGTCGGGGTTGACCGTAAATTCAACCAATACACCAACCAGATCATCAAAAGGAATGTGAATCCCGCCACCGACAGTGATGCCGTAATTGATTTTGCGCACAAACTCAGGAAGCGGGTAATAGATCGTAAAAATATCGTACTCGTTGGGAATTCGTGGCCCGAGTAAGGTATTAATGGTGTATTCACCCCGCAGACCAAAGAGGTAATACAGTTTTTTATCCCCCAAATCCAGATCTAGATTTTGTTTGGCCCCCACTGTCAAAGAAGCATTACGGTATTCAAAGGAAATTTGTTGCGCAGGAACTGTAAAAATAGTGCCCCCCGAACCCGTGACTGCACTGCGGGGGGTGCGAATGGCGCTTCCTTTGATGTGGTATCCCGCTTGGGCGAACAGGGAAAAGCGGGTATCTTCAGCCAGCGACTCAATAAAAACGATGCCGTGGTAGCGCAGCAACATGTCTCGATCAAAATTATTGTCCCAACGTTGGCGGCTGGCGGTGATGCCACCCTTGATGCCAAATGCCGAGCCTTGGGCCATCATTATCCCCACAGAGCCCAAAAAAAACATAGTAATGAATAAGGAGCGCATAGCTGTTACTTTAAGAAGGTGATGCAGTCCAAAGGTGCAAAGCTTCAATGAATTCGAACTTTTGACCCTAAGCTTATCGTTCAACAAAGGTGGGGAATTGGCTTGGATTGTGCAAGAGTTCGGCTGAATTCAACAAAATCAAGCTTTTGAACTCAGGCATTTGCCGCAATGCGTAGAACAGGTATTTAAAAAATTACCTGAAAAACTTTGTTTATCAATATAGTTCTACGTTACTTTGCGGGTGCATTTTTAAATCAATAAAGCTTTCTAACATGTCAAGCATTGCAGAAAAAGTAACCAAAATCATCGTTGAGAAGCTGGGAATTACGGATTCAGAAGTTACCCCTGAAGCGAGCTTCACTACCGATTTGGGTGCGGACTCTCTGGACACCGTTGAGCTGATCATGGAATTCGAGAAACAATTCGATATTTCCATCCCGGACGCAGAAGCGGAAAACATTAAAACGGTGGGTGATGCAATTACCTACCTTGAGGCCAACGCGAAGTAACATTCGTGTTCGGGAAAAAATCCACAGGTTAATTTTATCCTGTGGATTTTTTCATAAGCATACTCTTGTTTCTGCTAATCAATACTGTATATGAGAAGAGTTGTTGTAACCGGTTTGGGCGCAGCTACCCCTATTGGCAATACCCTGCTGGCTTACCAGGAAGGGTTACAGAACGGAGTGAGTGGTGCCGATCGGATCACCTTGTTTGATCCAACGGAGTTCAAAACTCATTTCGCTTGTGAAGTCAAAAACTTCAATCCCGAAGTTGCGATTGACAAAAAAGAGGTGCGTCGCCTCGACCGTTTCACCCAGTTCGCCCTCGTTACCGCCGAAGAAGCCATGCAGGATTCTGGTTTGACTGCCCAATTGGAGCAGTTGGATCGCGACCGTGTGGGGGTCATTTGGGGCTCGGGAATTGGTGGTTTGCGTTCTTTGGAAGAAGAAATTGAAACCTTCACTTCGGGCAACGGTATTCCACGCTACAATCCTTTCATGATTCCCAAGATGATTGCGGACATTGCAGCGGGGCACATTTCCATCAAGTATGGTTTTCGGGGCATCAACTATGCTACCGTATCGGCTTGTGCGTCGGCTACTCACGCCATCATGAACGCCTTCGACTACATTCGCCTGGGGCGCAATGACTTGATTGTAACCGGTGGATCTGAAGCTGCGGTAACCAAGGCAGGAATCGGTGGTTTCAACGCCATGAAAGCCATGTCGACCCGCAACGACGACTGCAAAACGGCTTCTCGCCCCTTCGACAAAGACCGCGACGGCTTTGTACTCGGAGAAGGTGGAGGCGCATTGATCCTTGAAGAATACGAGCACGCTAAAAAACGTGGTGCTAAAATATACGCAGAAATTGTAGGTGCAGGCGCAACGGCCGACGCCTATCACATTACTGCACCCCATCCCGAGGGTTTGGGCGCTTACAACGTAATGCTTATGGCGCTCGCCGACGCCAAGATGAATGCCGATGAAATTGACTACGTCAACGTACACGGTACTTCAACGCCATTGGGTGACATTGCCGAAACCAAGGCCATCCAGAGGGTATTTGGTGAACACGCTTATCAGCTCAACATCAGCTCGACCAAATCCATGACCGGCCACTTGTTGGGTGCTGCCGGGGCCATTGAGGCCATCGCTGGAATTTTGGCCCTGCGCGGTCAATTTATTCCACCAACGATCAACCATTTTACCGACGATCCTGAAATCGATAGCCGTCTAAATCTGACCTTTAACCAGGCTCAGGAACGCAAAGTGCGGGCGGTACTTAGCAATACATTTGGCTTTGGTGGCCATAATTCATCTTTGATATTCAAGCAGTTCACAGAATAGGACTGTAATATTCTGTTGGGTGAAAAGAATAAAAACTACTCATGCCCTAGCGATATGCGCTCAAACTCAGCCATTTTGTACTTGATAAAATGGCTGAGTTTAGATTCCGTTTGAATGAAAAACGAAAAACGAAAAGTAAAAAACTAGACACTTTATTGTTTTTCACTTTTCGTTTTTCACTTTTCACTTTTTGTAGTTTCCTTCTTTTTCATTCAATACTTACAGGCCGTTTCTGTACTTATTCATAGTCATCACCCTGCAAAAAAATGGCGTTCAACCCCGTTTTTTGCAGGGCGACATTGTTTACACTCATAACTAAACGGCCTTGCGTCTTTTATTCAAATTTTATAACTATTACCTGTCTTCGGATAAAGAATTCGCCCGTAAACTCAAGCCACTGTTGGGTTACACACCAGCGAATTTGGGTATTTTTAAGTTGGCCTTCTCGCACAAATCGACCAGTAACTCGGGCGACAAAGCTTTCCCGATGCAAAACAACGAGCGCCTGGAATACCTCGGCGACGCGGTTTTGGGTACCATTGTGGCCGAATACCTCTTCAAAAAATACCCGGACAGCAACGAAGGTTTTCTCACCAAAATGCGCTCCAAACTGGTGAAGCGCAAATCGCTCAACCGCATTGGTGACAAAATGGAGCTGGAGCTTCTACTTGCAGAGTACAACACCACCCGCTTGAGTCGCTCGATGCTCGGCAACGCAGTAGAAGCACTGGTGGGCGCCGTTTACCTCGACCGAGGCTATGGCCCAACCAAAACCTTCGTGATTAACCAAATGCTGCGCAGGTATGTGAACATCCACGAACTGGAGCGCCTCGACGACAACTACAAGAGCCAACTCCTGGAATGGTGCCAAAAAAGTGGCAAAAGTGTAACCTACAAACTCCTCGCCCGTTATAAATTTGAAAAACGCGATCGCTTCAAGGTGGCCGTCATGATCAACAACAAACGGGTCGCCGTTGCCGACGATTTCAACAAAAAAAGCGCCGAACAAATGGCTTCAGAAAAAGCCATGATCGCGCTGGGCATCCTGATCGAGGAAGAGGACGAAGATTGAACTGTCAAACGGTTCCAGGGTTCCATGTTCCAAAGTTCCAGGGTTCAGGTAACCCAAATCTTGGAACCCTGAACCCTGGAACTTTGGAACATGGAACCCTGGAACCGTTACTGAGATGAAATCACCCCTGGATAAACGCATCGAATCCATGTCCCTCGGAGCCAAAGAGCTTCAGCTTTGGGTATTGGACGCGGTACGCCAGGGGTTTGGGCACCTCCAAAGTCAACCCCATTCCACCTGGGACAGCATCGCTGCCCGAATGACCGATGCCAAACTGGGTGCCATCTCCCGCCGCATCCGCATCCTGCGCCAGCGCCGCAATGATCCGCAATGGCCCGATTTGTTCTTCCACGAACTCGCCGATTTTTATCTCTTCGCTCAAGCTTTTGAAAAATTGGAAACCTTGCCCTCTGCCATGCAGGAAGAGCTCTTGCTGTACGGTGGGCGCACCATTCGGAAAGCTGAGTTGCTCCAACAAACGGCAGTACACGATCGTTGGCTGGTTTTGGGGCAAAATTTTGGTGTAGAGGAAGATTTGCGTTGGCGGCGAACCTGGTTTATGGCTGAAAAGCTACAAAAACCTGCGCTGGTATTGGATTTTGCCTTTCGAGACGCTCCCTTTGAACAGGAATGGATCATCGGGGCGGCTTTTGAAGCGGATCTGTATTTTTTCCCGGGCATCAATCCCCTGCGGGCGGTGGTGGGTGAGTTTGGGTTCTCCACCGAGCCTTTCGCGGAGCTAAGCAGTATCAGCAGTGTGGCCGATTTGGCCCAAAACTACGCGGAAGCCTTGAGTCAAAATCCTTTTTTATCCCTCAGCCCGTTTATCCTTAGTGATTTTGGCGTTATCTTGCAGGAGCAGCGCTTTTACGCCATCGATCAGCAGCGCCACTTTCTTCCGCTGAGCAATCAGGAGGAAAAAAACTGGAAACTGCTGGCCTTAAGTGGTGGACAGCCGATTGCTTTTTTTGCCGAATGGGATGGGCAAGTTCTGAACCCACTCTCATTGATCCACGCATCTGCGGTGACCAAGCTTTAAACCCATACACTATGCCATTCAGTAGAATGCTCTCGCTGCCTTTTTTTATTGCAATGGCCATCAGCTTTTACCTGGCCCTGATGGTGGATCCTGCCTATGCAAGCTATGTTATACCCTGCGTAGTGGTTTTGGTCATACTTTATATCTTTTCGCCCCAAATCGACTGGTACTGGTACCAGCGCAACCCACCAACGCTACCGGGTAAGTTGCGGGCTTTTTTTGAGCAGCACAGTTTTTTTTATCAGCAGCTGCGCAATGAGGAAGACCGTCAGCTATTCCATCAGCGGGTTGCTTTATTCAAAATTGCCACCGATTTTAAAAGCCCGGACGAAGACACTGCGGTAAGTGAAGACTTAAAAGTGGCGGTAGCCGCCAGTGCGGTGCCACTTACCTTTCATTTGCCCGACTATTTGCTGCGTAAGTTCGAAACGGTGGTGGTTTTTGCCCAGGCTTTTCACTCGCCTCAATATCCCCATTACATTCACGCCTCGGAGTTGTTTGAAGAGGATGGGGTTTTGCTTTTTTCAGCCCCCCACCTGATGAAGGGTTTCATGAGCCCCCGTGAGTATTACGATGTAGCTCTGCACGAGTGGGCACGGGCTTTTGTGCTCAATTTCCCCCAGCTCAACTGGCCTACTGATGACCCTCAACGCTGGTTGGCCTTTCCCCAAATCAGCGGTTTTCCAGCCCAGGCCATCCAACAATGGATCAATCGGCCCGATGTGGAATTGTTGCCCGTTACGGTTGTACATTATTTCCATTTTCCGCAACAGTTTAAGGCGGTATTGCCGGAGGTGTATGGGCAATTGGAGGGAATTTTCCAGTTGGAGGGGAAGCGGGTTTAGCCTG